>JAFQND010000111.1 GCA_017396055.1 Oscillospiraceae bacterium | reverse complement strand
GTGAAAATGCCTGCCGGAAACATCTTCATCATCTGACAGAAAAAGAACACCTTTTCGCGCGAGAAGAATGTGTCCGCTGCGGAGCCTGTGCCGCCGCCTGTCCCACCGAAGCACTCAACGTCTGCGGTGAACAGAAAGAAGCGGAGGAGATCATAGAGACTGTTCTGCGTGACCGGATGTTCTATGAGGAATCCGGCGGGGGAATGACCCTCTCCGGCGGTGAACCGCTTGCTCAGTTCGATTTTTCGCTGGAGCTTTTGCGGCTTGCCAGAGAAAAGGGACTGCATACCGCTGTGGAAACCTGCGGCTATTCACAGAGAGATCTTACGCTTCTGCATGATGTCACAGATCTCTGGCTGTTCGATATCAAGCTTTTGGATGAGGAAAAACACCGCGCCTATACCGGTGTTTCCAACGAACGTATCCTTCAGAATCTTCGTCTTCTCGACAGTCTTCATGCAAAGGTCGTGCTGCGCTGTCCGGTCATTCCGGATGTCAATTTCGATGCGGACCATTTTTCTCGTATCGCGCAGCTTGCCGGAAGCCTTCAAAGCGTCATTGCGATTCATCTCGAGCCCTATCATCCTCTGGGCATTTCCAAAGCGGAACAGCTGGGAATGCATCAGGCTTATGAAAACCGGGATTTCCTGAATGCTTCCGACCTTTCGGATGCTGCGGAAAAGCTTCGTGAACAGACAGGTCTTCCTGTACAGGTCTTATAAAAGCCGTCTGCCGGCAGAAGGTTTATATCATGCTGAAAAAGTATTCACATATTATCGTCGTGGGTATTGACGGAGCGGGCGCCTTTATTAAGGATGCCGATACTCCTCATTTTGACCGGATCTTTTCGAACGGTGCAGTAACCTATACCGCTCTGGCATCCAATCCGACCATCAGCGCCGAATGCTGGGGTTCCATGCTTCTGGGTGTCGGCCCTGAAGTACACGGACTGACCAATGCCATCGTCAGTTCACAGCCCTATCCCACTGATTCTCCTTTCCCGTCTCTTTTCCGGCGTATCCGTGAAAAGATGCCCGATGCCGAGCTGGGTTCTTACTGTGACTGGAATCCTATCACCGCCGGCATCGTTGAAGAAAATATCGGTGTATCCCATGACACTGCCCGTGATGACGAGCTGACTCCCGTTATCTGCAGCTATATCCGTGAAAAGAAACCGGTCTTTCTCTTTGTCCAGATGGACAGTGTCGACGGTGCCGGACACAGAAACGGCTATGGCACACCTGCCCACCTGAAACGGATCGGTGAGGTGGATGGACTTGTGAACGATATCTATACCGCTGCGGGAGAAGCAGGCATTCTTGACGAGACATTATTTATTGTCATTGCCGATCATGGCGGCACCAATCCCGGCACCGGCAGCGGAAGTCACGGCGGCTGGACAGATGGCGAAAAACTGGTTACCTTTGCCGCCGCGGGTAAAACAGTGAACAGGATATCTGTCGAAGAAATGAATATCCGCGATCTCGCCGCAATTGTATTGTATGCGCTTGGCATCGATGTTCCTTCCTTTGATGAAGTGGGCTGGACCTCCCAGATCCCCGCAGGTATTTTTTTCGATCCGGATATCCCCGCATATCGGGATATTTCTCATCTCACCGGTGCTGCACCCCGCATCTCCCAGATCCCTCATACATCCGAACTGATTTGAAAATTATAAAGAGGTATTGTTTTGTCTCATATTTGTCTTCATCCCGTCGATCAGAAAGATGCCCTTTTTCTCCACGAACTCATGAATGAGCCCTCTGTTCTCACTATCCTCCATGAATGTCCGACGCCTCTTTCCCTTTGGAATGAGGCCGTCTGTGCCTGGGAAGAAGATCCCGACGAGGAAGATTTTATCATTTTCTTTGATGGTTCTCCCGCCGGCTGGCTGGGCATCAATAGTCTTCTGGAGAAAACCGCCTATATCAAAATGCTGGTTCTCCTGCCTGCATACCGGAACAGGGGAGTCGGCACGGATGCTCTGCGGCAGATCCTTCAGCAGCTGAAAAGCAGAGGTTATACAGCTGCTGCTCTTTATACCGATGAAAGCAATCTGCCCGCCCGGCACTGCTATGAGAAATGCGGTTTTACCGTTGTGGAGCATCTCACCGAAGAAATGTCCAACGGCAGTATTGTCCCGAGAAACAGAATGGAGGTAGTTCTTTGAAAAACAAGAATTTGTCAGCTGTGCATTTTTTGATCCCAGCTATACTTTCGGTTCTGACAACGGCTCTGTGCGCCATCTTTCCTTCTGCTTTTGTCCATGGTATCGGTTCGCTTATCCGCTTGGCCGGTAAGACTTTCGGGCTGAAAAGCACCGATATCAAACAGTTCTCTGAGATCTTTGACCAGCTGAAAGAAGCTTCAGTGCTGCCGCCCGTCTGGCTGCTTCTTCTGGTTTTTGCGGCCTGTTTTGCTGCGGCTGTCTGGGCCCGCAAAGGCAAAAAAGGCCGCCGGATCGCTGTCGCAGTCATCTGGCTCCTGCTGCTTCTTCCCCTGATGCTTTTGTCTTTGTGGTTTTCCAATGTCAATGACCTGCAGTACGGTATCGTCATCAGCGCGCTTATCTGCATGGTCATGGCAGGCGTATTTTGAGGAGGTGCATCATGAGATATCTTAAAAAACTTACTGTGCTTCTCCTTACCGTACTTTTGCTTCTCTCCGGCTGTGCCAAACGTTCTGAGCCGGAAGTTTTCAGCTCTTCCGGCGACAGCTGGACTGTCGGTTTCGGCCGCGCGGAGATCACCGTTACCGATGATGAGCGAAAAGGCCTTTATATCGCCGGCTATAATCAGGGCTGGCATCCTACCGGGCTTTATGATCAGAGTACCGCCTGGGCTGTCTGGCTGCAGGCAGGGGAGGAAAGCACACTTCTCATCGGAGTCGACTGTGTCGCTCTTTCCAGTGCCCATGTGGAGATGATCCGTGAGCGTACCGCTCACCTTAAAAGCAGTTCTGTCAATGTTTATGCGACTCATAGCCACGCCGGTGCCGATACCCTAGGTCTCTGGGGTCCGCTGATGGTCGACGGTAAGAATGATGCCTTCATGGAGAAACTGGTCGATGCCTGTGTTCTGGCTGCTGAAGATGCTGTAGCCGACCGCAGAGAGGGCGAACTTCGCTTCGGTACCGCAGAAGGTGAGATCGAATTCCTGCGCGATTCCCGCGATCCTCAGGCTTTTGACCCTGATCTTCATCAGCTGCGTTTTGTCCCCGAAGATGGCGAAGCGGGTGTGAGACTTTATATCTACGGTGCTCATGCCGAATCGCTGCGCGGCGACAATATGATGCTCAGCCGCGATTTTCCCGGTGTTCTCTGTGACCTTGTGGAAAAAGAAACAGGAGACCGGGCAGCTTTTATGCCCGGTGCCATCGGCGGCCTGATCATGACCCAGGTGATCGCTGAGCCTGCTTTTGCAAATCTGAACAGAACCGGCCAAAAGCTGGCAGAATATGCGCTTTCCATCGATCCCGAAGAGGAGACCGTCATCGAACCTGAGCTTGTCCACGGCCGTATGGAGTTCAGCGTTCCGCTGGATAATACGGGATTTATGTTCTATAAATTCCTTGGTATTCTTGATAAAAAGGTCGAGAGAGCCGAAAGTGCCACCGGTTATGCCCTCTGGTCGGAAATGACCGTGCTCCGGCTGGGAGAGCTGACTCTTGCGCTCATCCCTGGAGAGATCTTCCCCGAACTGGTCTGGGGCGGCGCCAGAGAGCCCGGCCTTGCCGAAGACCCGCCGCTGCTTTGCGATATTGCTGAGGAATACGGTGCAGGAAAACTTCTGGTGGTCGGTCTTGCCAATGACGAATTGGGTTATATCGTTCCGCCGTCCGACTTTCTTGTTAACGAGACCGCACCTTATCTGGACAGGATCGAAGATCAGTACGGTGAGGATCATTACGAAGAGACCAACTCGGTCGGACCCGAATGTGCTGTTGTTATTGCTGAGACTTTTGAGGCGCTGATGCGCGCTGTGAATGAATGAAAAAAGAGTGCCTTCCTGTCGGAGGGCACTCTTTCTTTATACTTTTTTGTTCCAGGTATATCTGCTGAAAAGGGTCAGAAGCGGGAAAATCTCCAGCCTTCCCAGAAGCATGTCGGCAGATAGAATCAGCTTGGAGAAAACGCTGTAGTCGGCATAGGTCGCTGTCGGACCGACTCCGCCGAATCCGGGACCGATATTGTTGAAGCAGGCGAAAACCGCCGAAATATTGGTTTCCAGCGAAAAATTATCTAATGATATCAGTATAAAACTGATGAGCATCAGCGCCCAGTAAGCTGCCATATAACTGCTCACATTGTGGATGACGCTTTCTTCCACCGGACGGCGGTTGATCTGTATCAGCTGTACACTACGCGGACGTAGAGTCTGCCGGATGCTGCGGAACATCATTTTTCCCAGCAAAAGCAGTCTGGCCGTCTTGATTCCGCCGCCGGTACTGCCGGCACAGGCTCCGCAGACCATCAGCACCATCAAAATCGATTTGGAGAAGGATGGCCACAGATCAAAGTCCACTGTTGAAAAACCGGTAGTGGTCGTGATGCTACTGACCTGAAAAGCAGCATGCTGCAGACTGGTCCAAAAACCTCCCTCTGTCATCGGCAGGATATCGAAAGTGATCAGCAGTGTGGCCGCAACCAGAATACCGAAATAAAGCCGGATCTCTTCGTCGCGGAAGGCATCTTTGAATCTTTTCAGGATCAGCAGATAATATACACCAAAGTTTATACCGAACAGTGCCATGAAAACAGTCAGTACATTCTGGATATAAGGGC
Source organism: Oscillospiraceae bacterium (assembly GCA_017396055.1). GTDB lineage: Bacteria > Bacillota > Clostridia > Oscillospirales > Ruminococcaceae > Faecivivens. The sequence continues at coordinate 1,729 of JAFQND010000111.1, read as the reverse complement.
TGTATCCCGCACAGCTGTCGTTCAGAACACCGAATCCGCCGGTGCCCGCCGTGCCGAAGGCAAGACAGAGACTGTCAAAGAGCGGCAGCTCGCCGCAAAGCAGAAAGATCACACAGAGGACAGTCAGAACAAAATACAGAAAATAAAGCGTTCTCGCCGTCTCTTTCGTTTTCGGCGTCAGTTTGGAAACACTGGGGCCGGGGCTCTCCGCGCGCATCAGATTCAGGTTGAAGCCTGCCGTCTGTTTACCGCTTTGGGCGATGGCAAGAATAAAGACCAGCATACCCATGCCGCCCAGCCAGTGGCTGAAACTGCGCCAGTAAAGGCTCGCTCTACTTAATGCTTCCACATCCCGCAGGATGGAGGCACCGGTTGTGGTAAAACCGGATACCATTTCAAAAAAGGCATCGATATAATTGGGAATCTCGCCGCTGATACAGAAGGGAACGGCTCCCAGTACCGACATGGTGATCCACGCAAGTCCGACTGTTACGATACCTTCGCTGGTATAGGACGGCTTCTTTTTGATTTTTCTGCAGTAATACCACAAAAGAAGACCCAGCGTCAGCATAAGGAACATGGTGATGATGAAAGCCCATGTGACTATCGGCTGCCGATCATATATGGCCAGCACGACCGATGGCAGCATCAATATCGCTTCCAGTATCCATATGATGCCGATGGTTCGGCCAACGATCTTGAATTCCAAGCGAAGCCCCCCTTTTTAAGCGAAGATGTCATTCAGCCGCTGGAAAGGCTGTTCGCTGGTGGTGACAACGATGACGCTGTCATCGGCCGCAAAGGAGCTTTCGCCGTCAGGAATGATGGTTTTGCCGCCGTGGGTGATACAGGCAATCAGTACATTTTCCTTCAGTCTAATGTCTTTAAAGGGAATATCCCGATATCTGCAGTCGGTTCCCACACGGAACTCCAGACCTTCTACCCGGCCGCCTGCAATGCGGTGCAGTGCCAGCACGCTGCTGCTGCCCGAAGCGGTGTGCATCGCTCTGACATAGCGGACGATCTCTGTGGTGCACAGTTCCTTGGGGCTGACGATACTGCCGACTCCCATATCGGAGAAGATACCGGCATACTCCAGACGGTTGATCTTGGTGATGATCTTGGGGACTCCCGCATGATTGGCATACATGGAAATGACCAGGTTTTCCTCATCAATATCGGTGAGGGTCACCACAGCGTCGGTGGTCTCCAGCCCCTCGTCCAACAGGATCTGCTGATCTGTGGCATCTGCTTCAATGATCGAAGCATCGGGGAGCAGTTCTGCCAGTTCCAGACAGCGACGATGATCCTTCTCGATGATCTTGACATAGATGCCGCTGTTCAGAAGTATTGCCGCCAGATACTGCGCGATATGACCTCCGCCCATGAGCATCACATGCTGGATCTTGTGGGTGGCAATGCCCAGATTTTTTACCAGTGTTGCCAGTGCGGAAGCGGGGGCGGTAACATGAATGTGATCGCCCTCTCTGAGGATAAAATCGCCGCGCGGAATAAAGAGTTCGTCCTTGCGCTCGACAGCACAGACCAGCACTTTGACACCGGTCAGCGTACTGAGTCGATAGAGAGGAAGGTCCCGCAGGGGACTGTTCGGCATGACTTTCAATTCGACGATTTCGACTCTGCCCTTGGCAAAGGAATCACGTTTGAGAAAACTGGGCAGCTGCAGCAGGTGGAAGCATTCTCTCGCTGCCGCCAGTTCGGGGTTGAC
>JAFQND010000110.1 GCA_017396055.1 Oscillospiraceae bacterium | reverse complement strand
GGCGATACCTGGTTGTGAAAACCAAGTATCGCCAATTTTTCTTGTCGCACCCTGTACGGCAGCTACCCTATGTCAGTAAATGTTCTCATACTGTCTTATTGGAAACTACCCTCAGGGCGGCTTTTTTATTGCCATGTTTTATGCCTGTGCCTTGTGTTTTCTGAAATACCGCTTGATGTACAAAAGCAGGAAGATGCCCAGGATCGGGAAGACGGTGGTCAGCAGCATACCTGTCTTCATGCCGATCTGTTCGCCGGTGAGGGCGAGGGTCGCGCCAAGCTCTGCCGCCCAGTCGGAAACGGCCACCGTGTCGACGATGATACCCATCAGCTGGGGAGCAATGGATGCGCCCAGGTCACCGCCCGCCGCCATCAGAGCATAGGCCGCAACACCGGGGCCGGGGATCTTTTCTTCCATCAGGATCAGCGTGCCGGGCCAGAGCATCGAGGTGCACAGTCCCGTCAGGGCACAGAATGCCACCGAGATAACAGCGTTGGAGGTAAAGGCAACCACTGCGTAGCAGACCACTGCGCCGGCCATGCTGACAAGCAGGGTGTTTTCGATGTTTTTGCCGTATTTTGCATAGACGGTTCTGGTCATGGCCAGAATGACCGCAAAGGCTGCCATGCCGAGAATGTCGCCGATGACTTTCGAGATGCCCAGAGCGCTCTCGATATAGCCGGATACCCAGTTGGTCATGACGTTCTCAGCGGCACTGCCCAGGAAGATACAACCGAAGCAGAGGGCGAGGCCCGCGTGTTTTTTCACCGACGAACCGGGCGCAGAGCCGCCGTGTCCCGTCTCCACGTCGGGCATGGGCACCAGATGAAGCAGTACCGAACCGATGGCCGGCAGCACCGACCAGCAAAGCACCAGGACCATCCAGTTGTGATTGCCGAAAATACGTAAAAAGAGGGTGCTGATCACAACGACCATCACAACGCCGTAGCCGTAAAGGGAATGAAGGACGGCGATGCTCTTTTCCGGGTCGCCCTCGGGAATGGCGGCGATGACAGGGGTCATCAGCACTTCACAAAGGCCTGCCGCCACCGAGAAGATGACCGTGCCGGTCACCAGACCCAGATAGGCAAGTTCCGGCAGAAGAGTCGGGATCAATGCATAGACGATCAGTCCCGCCGCCGTGATGAGCGGCATACAGCGGACGCATTTTTTTACGTTGAAATACTGGGGGAAGAAGCTGAAGATCAGGTCGATGATCAGCTGGGTGCAGAAATTCACCACAACAAGCGTACCCAGAAGGGTATAGGAGATACCGTACATTTCACGGAAGGTGACAAAGAGAAGCGGCGGCATGCTGAAGGCGGCCGACATGGTCAGATTGGTGAAATAAGCGGCGGTTCTGGTATGTTTGTAGCCGGGGGCTGACATGGGAAAAACCTCCCTGAAAGTATTTGTTTTCATTATATCCTCAGGGGCTGTTTTCGTCAACATTCCAAAGCGAAATTGTCTTGCATTTTATCGGTAAAACAGGTATGATAAAAACAGAAAGGCGGTGTTTTTCACCATGAAAAAATATCAGAAACTGGAGCGTTTTCCCCTTGGCGCCGTTAAAGCAGAAGGCTTTCTGAAAGAACAGCTCATCCGGTCGAAGCACGGCATGGGCGGCCATCTTTATGAGCTGGAGCCCGGCATGATCAACGACCCCTATCTCCACCGCACCGAAGTCCCGCAGTGGAGCGGCGGCTGTCAGCTGGGCTGGGGCGCAGAAATTTCCGGCAACTACTGGACCGGTTTTATCCAGCTGGCATTCGTGCTGGGCGACGAAGAGATGATCGCAAAAGCCACCGAATGGGTGGATGAGATGCTGAAAAAGCGCAGAGCCGACGGTTATCTCGGTACCTATTGGGAAGAGGGCGCCGATATCTATGAGGACTACAACGCCTGGGGTACCTCCTGCGTGATGAGAGGTCTGCTGGCATTTTATGAAGCCACCGGCAGACAGGATGTCTTTGACGCAGTGTACGGCTGCATGCTGTGGTTCGCCGAAAACTGGAAAGAGCGCAAAACCGCTTATGCCGGTCGCATGATCGTCGAGCCGGTGATCGATTGTTACCATTATACCGGCGACGAACGGCTGCTCCGCTTTGCCGAGGATTATGAGGAATTCCTCATCTCGAAGGACCATGTCTTCCCCATGTCCTATAAACAGATGGGCAGCGACGTGCTGGAATACAACGCCACCCATACCGCCGGCTACGGAAACTATGTCCGCACCCCCGTCATGGTCTATTCGGCCAACGGCAGAAAAGAGCTGCTGGACGCGTCGGTCAATGCCATCGAAAAGCTTCATAAAATTGCGGTGCAGGTGGGCGGCGGCCCTGTTTCGGTCAGCGAATATATCGGACCCGTCAGCGGCACCCACGAGACCGAATACTGCTCGTTCACCTTCTTCAACGCCACCTACGCGGTGCTGGAACGGGTGACCGGTGAAGCGATCTACGGCGATTACATCGAGGAGATGTTCTATAACGGTGCGCAGGGCGCCCGCAAAAAGGACGAGCGTGCCATCGCGTATCTGAGCGCTCCCAACCAGGTTCGCGCCACCGAGCGCTCTTCTCCCGCCATGTTCGACATGCAGGTCTATGCCCCCTGCTATCCTGTTTCCTGCTGTCCCGTCACGTCGGTGATGCTGCCTCCCGAGTTTACCCGTGACCTGATGCACCATGCAGGCGATGACCTTTATCTGACCGCCTATGGCCCCTGCAGCCTTACCTGGGGCGATGTATCGGTGAAGGAAGAGACCCTTTACCCCTTCCGCAACGATGTTCTGCTGACTGTTGACGCCGACAAGGAATTCGGCCTGCACTTCAGAAAACCCCGCTGGGCAACCGGCATGACCGTCACCGTAAACGGCGCACCCGCCGACTTTACCGAAGCAGAAGGCGGCTTCTATGTCATCCGCAGAAAGTGGGAAAAGGGCGACAAGGTACAGCTTCACTTTGACGCCGCCGTTGAGGTCATCCATGTGGACGACAGCGACGCTTCGAAAAAATATCCGCTGGCATTCCGCTATGGCGGTCTGGTCTTCTCGCTGCACATTCCCGAGGTCTGGACCCCCATCAAGGGAAGTCCCGCCACCCCTCTGCCTGAGGGATGGACCTGGTACGCCGCTCTGCCCGAGATGCCGCCGCTCTTCGCCGATTATGATAACTACGACAACATGGGTCTTGTCAAATACCGCATCAGCTGGAACGTGGCGCTGGACGAAAAGATCCGCCCCGAGGATATCGAGGTGGAATTCACCGAGCCGGAAGGTTATATCTGGGAGAATCCCTGCGTGAAGCTGAAGCTGAAAGGCTACCGGGCGCTGTATCTCTGCTCCTCCTATCCCGAGCGGGCATTCGAGCCCTTCGGCGACAAACAGAAGGTCACCGACGAGCTGGAACTCACCCTGGAGCCCTACGGCTGCACCAACCTGCGCATCACCTATTTCCCCAGAGCTGACGTGTAAAAGAGGAAAAGATGGAACTGAAAGAATTTTATGAGCGTTTCTCCTCCGACTGTACCGCCGGAAGTGCGGCGCAGGTACTGACCCGCTTTGAAAAACCGGTCGAACGCACCGGAAGAGTCTGGTACCGTCTTTCCCACGGCGGAGAGAACTATGCTCTTCTCTTTACCAATACTGTGGACAGCACCTTTTCGGACGGTTCTGTCAGCAAGGCCAACGACCCCGGCGGTGAGTGGGAGATCCTTTCGATGAGAGTCGGTCTCTGTCCTGCCTGGGGTGAAGAGCCGGAAAACTGGGTCAAGGTCACCTTTGACGGAAAAGGGGAGAAGACCGTTTCTTCCCCCGGCCCCTTCACCACCGACCCCATCGCTCTTTCCGCAAAGGGCGGGGAGTATCTCTGTTATGAGATCACCCTTCGGGGCTGTGTTTTCCCTTATCACGAAGAGATCACCCTCTCGACCCGCATGACCCAAGACGGCGTCACCACCGAATCGAGACAGTTCCCGGTGCCCGTCATGATCGGCTCCGACCGGAAGATCACAAAGCGGGTCGGCATTATCGGCGACTCGATCACCCAGGGCTGCGGCACCGAATATGACTCCTATACCCACTGGGCGGCAAAAATTGCCGAAGAACTGCCCTCTGATGTCAGCGTCTGGGATCTCGGCATCGGCTATGCAAGAGGCTATGATGCCGCCACTGACAAGGGCTGGCTCGCCAGAGCAAAGACCTGTGACGAAGTCAATGTCTGTTTCGGTGTCAACGACTTAAACCGCGGCAGAACAGCCGAAGAGCTGATCTGTGACCTTCGCACCATTATCAGAAGCCTTCAGGCTGCGGGATGCAGAGTCACCCTCTTTACTGTACCGCCCTTTGATCAGCAGGGAAGTGCAAAGGAAAACTGGTATGCCGCCAATAAGGTCATCCGGGAGGAACTTTCCCGCGAAGCCGACGATTTCTTTGACTTTGCGGCCGTGCTGGGACTTCCCGCCCCGGACGAACACCGTGCGCCCTTCGGCGGCCACCCCAATGCCGAGGGCTGTCTGAAAGCAGCAAAAGCCTATCTCGCCCGCAGGAGGGGATAATCGTGGCAGAACATATTCTTGTCTGTCTGTCGGGCGCGCCCTCCAATGAAAAGGTCATCCGGGCATCCGCACGCCTTGCCGAAATGGCAGGCGGCACCTTTACCGCGCTCTTTGTCGAGACACCCGACCTTCAGCGCTGGAGCGAAGCAGACCGTCAGCGGCTTTCTTCCAACCGCCGGCTTGCCGAAGAACTGGGCGCCCGCATCACCACCGTCTATGGCGACGAACCGGCCATTCAGATCGCCGAATATGCCAAGCTGAGCGGTGTCACCCGTATCGTGCTGGGCAAAAGCCCCGCAAACAAACTCTTTGGCCTGAAAAGAACGCCGCTGGCCGACCGGCTGTGCGAGCTGCTGCCCGAACAGGATATCTATCTGATCTCCGACAGGCCCGGCCCCGCGCGTTTTTCCCGTTACCGTCAGTCGGCTGCCATCCATCTCTCGCTGCGCGACACGCTGAGGATGTTTGCGG
>JAFQND010000109.1 GCA_017396055.1 Oscillospiraceae bacterium | reverse complement strand
CTTCGGCAGAGCCGTAAACGATGGCAATTTTCTTCATCGGTGCTGCTTCCTTTCAGATATTGTCTGTTTGAAAGACGTCGGTGACGATCTTCGGCATGACTTTCCGGGTCACAAACCGCTGGTAGTCCTGTTCTTTTCCCGAGCGGGTATTCATCAGCGATTTCCCCGAAGCAGAGGAGTTGTCGGACACGTTCAGCAGTGCAGCGATCCGGATGCCCAGGATACCGGCAGCTTTGAAGGCGGCGGCGCTCTCCATATCGAGACAGTCATAGCCCATCGCCGCGATCCTATCGAGATGTCCGTACTGAGCCGCAATGGTGTCGGTACAGAAGGGATGTCCCATGTGCAGGCTGACATCCTGCTGGCGGCAGATCTTACCGGCGGCGGAATGGAGGGCGAGAAACAGCTCTCTGTCGGGGAGTTGATGCTCACCGAAACAATCGGCGAGGTCATCGGTCAGATAGCGGCAGGCGCCGTCGCCCGAAACAGAATACTCCGGTATCAGAAGATCGCCGACTCCGAAACCGGGGTCAAGACCGCCCACCGAGCTGACGAAAAGCACTTTTTTGCACCGCCCCGTCAGCCCCAGAAGGATCAGCGCGTCCATGACCATCGGCGCGCCGAAACCGGCTTTCACCCAGGTGAACCGGCATCCTTCATGGTCGACTGTCCAGAGCTGAAACCGGAAAAGCGGCGTGGCTTCGATCACTTTGCGGATACTTTCCGCCGGAAAGAGTCTGTCCGGTGTCCAGCCGGGTGAGATGACGATGTTTTCACAGATCTCTTCGGGCGAAATACCCAGTGTATTGCGGCAGATCTCACTGTCCGAGCCGCCGAATTTGCGCATGCCTTCCAGAAGCGTCTCTCTGCTTAAAATTCCCATTATTCTTTTCCTTTCCGAGCATCAAAAGGATCGTTGTCGATAAAATCGGTCACCAGAAGATCCACACAGGCGCCATAGCTGCGCATGCCCAGTTCCTGACCATAGCTTTGCAGAAAACCGGTATAGACCGCCTCGGAGGCATCGGCGACTTTTGTCTCGAACTGATCCCAGTAAAGGCTGTTTTCATCCAGGTCCTGCCGGACCAGAGGGTGCAGGGCGTTTCTCAGCGCCAGCCAGAGATCATAGTCGGCGCGGTAAAGGGCGTTGCCCAGATAGATATAGGCGGTCAGCGCACCGGAATAGCGATACACCGGATCATCGGCGGTCACCGCCGCCATGATGCCGACGAAATTTGCCTCCTGTTCGGGGGCAATATTCTTCTGGTGGGCCAGTTCGTGGGTAATGGTGGCGGGGATCAGGCTGGCGGTACAGTCCACGTTCAGGTTCGATTCACCGGCAAAGGGGAAGAATACACCGGTGAAGTTGGTATAACTCATGATCTTCGAGAAGAAGACTCGCTTGGGTGCCCGCCAGGGGGAATCTAGAAACTCCCAGCGCTCAGTGATACCGTCATAGGAAGCCTCCGCAGAGGCAAAGATATCATCCAGTGATTCCGCAAAGCTGCCGTCTTCGTTTCTCTTTACATCGTCACAGAGATCACAGGCAAGAGAAGCATAGTAAAGGGTCGTCTCGAAAAGCTCTTCCGTCGAGATCTTTCTGGCATAGATGCCGCTTTTATCCTCAAAGCTGTCGCCGTAGTAGTTGATGCCCCAGAAAAGGCAGAAGCCATCGTAAATGAGCATGGCAGCGCAGCAGAAAAAGGCCGCTGTTCTGAGAATGACCGCGGCTCTTTTTTTACGAAAGAGAAGAACACACCGGATAATGAGCCCGACTCCCAGAAAGATCAGCAGCGCAATGGACAGCTCCATGACCGAGAAAGGAAGAAGGGACACAACAAATCCGACTTCCTGTTTCCAGGGAGTCGTGACGTGTTCGATAATGAAATTGGCAAAAGGTCGGTTTTCACGCAAGAGAAGGAATAAAAGCCAGAACAGAACTGCCGCTCCAAAGGCGATCAGATATCCCTTCAACTCCCGCAGATATTCTTTCAGCCGTTTCATTCGGCATCTCCGGAGAGATATCTGCTCCACTCAGAGAAGATCATGTTGTGCAGAAGGCCGCGGAAGCGGATGAATTTCACATTTGCGCGGGTGGGATGCACACGGTTTGCCAGCAGGACAACATAAAGGCCCATCTCAGGGTCGATGACCAGCGAGGTACCGGTAAATCCGGTATGGCCGTAAGCGGAATCGGAGGTCAGGTCGCCCATAAAGCCGCCGGTACCCAGCTTCATGCCGATGCCGCGGTTTTCGCTCTTGCCGGGGGTGTAGTTTTTCAGCGCGGTGTGCAGCATTGCCTTGGAGAGATAACGCTTGCCGTCCAGTACGCCGTCATTGAGCAGCATCGAAGCGAAACGCTCCATGTCCTTCAGGTCGGAGAAGATACCTGCGTTGCCCGAAAGGCCTTTCATGAACCGTGCGTTCTCATCGTGAACGATGCCCTTGAGGCAGCCGCCCTCTTCCTCAACATATTCGGTGGAGGCAACATTGTCGGTCTTGACCGAATAGGTGGTGTTCTTCATGTCCAGCGGGTCAAAGACCAGCTCCTGTGCGAGTTCGTCGATGGGTTTGCCGCCGATCTTTTCGAGGATCTTGGCCAGCAGGATAAAGCCCATGCAGCTGTATTCCACTTCGCTTCCGGTCGGATAGGTCAGCGGATGGGCGAGGATCGCCTCGGCGGCCTGAGCGGGAGAGGCAGCTTCAAAGGAAACATAGTAATGTGCCGGCATGCCGGAGGAATGGGTCATGATCTGACGGATGGTGATCTCGCGCTTGTCGGGAAGAGTGCCGGGATAGAAGGTGTTGAGGGTATCATCCAGCCGGAGAAGACCCATCTCGATAAAGCGGTAAGCGACCATGGTGGTGCCGATGATCTTGGTCAGGCTTGCCATATCATAAAGAGTGTTCACGTTGACGGGTACGGGGTCATCAAGATCTCTGACGCCAAAGCATTTCTCCAGAAGGATCCCGTCTTTCGTGCCGATGGCGATGGTCGCCGAGGGAACAGTGCCGTCTGTAACGGCTTTTTCCAGTGCGGAAACGATATTTTCAAACATAATTTGCTTCCTTTCTGTATATTCAATCGATTTTTATACAAATAGAATAATTACTGAGAGATCTTACCCAGTACAACAGGCTTCGATGCACCGGTGGCACCGGGGGCATTTCCGGGAATACCGGCGACAGCTTCGTTGGCGAGCACGGCGAAAGCGACCGCTTCCTTGGCTTCGCTGTCATAGCCCAGATCTTCGTTGCGGAGTACCTCTGTCTTCGGCATGACCTGCTGGATCATTTTCATCAGGGTGGGGTTCAGGCTTCCGCCGCCGCCCACGATGAGCCGATCGGGATTGGCCGGGAAATGATCCTTTGCGCCGCTGGCAATACAGCAGGCGGTGAACATCGTAGCGGTGGAAAGGGTATCCTGCAGAGATACGCCGAAAGCGTCTGCCTTTTTCAGAAGTTCTGCCACATAGGGGGCGCCGTACCGTTCCCGTCCGGTGGTTTTGGGAAGCGGGGTACGGAGATATTCATCTTCCATCATCCAGCCAAGCAGTTTTTCGTTGACGTTGCCCGCTGCAGCCAGTTTTCCGCCGTCGTCAAAACGGAGTCTTCCGTCGGTGAGCTTTGCGACGATCTGGTCCATGACCATGTTGCCGGGACCGGTATCAAAGGCGAAAACATCTTCCAGTGCACAGTCTTTGGGCAGCCAGGTGATATTGCCGATGCCGCCGATATTCTGCAGTGCCACATTGCGTTCGGGATCGCGGTAAAGAAGGAATTCGGTATAGGGCACCAGCGGCGCGCCAAGTCCGCCGGCAGCCATATCTCTGACACGGAAATCGGATACGACAGGACAGCCGAATGCTTCGTTGATCAGCGAGGCTTCGCCGATCTGCAGGGTGCCGCGAACGTCATAGCCCAGATATTTCTGTGCGACGGGGATATGCCAGACGGTCTGACCGTGGCTTCCGACCAGATCAATGTCGGAGGGGGCGACGCCTGCCGCTTCACAGACGGCAAAGCAGGCATCGGTAAAGAGCCGACCCAGCAAAAAGCTCAGCAGGCAGATCTCTTCGGTACCGCCGAAGTGGCCGTTGACCACCTTCAGGATCCGCTCTCTTACTTCGTCTTCAAAGGGAATGCTGACAAAGCCCAGCTGTTTTACTTTGGTCGAGGTGCCGCATCCGGTGATCTCGGTCAGCGCGGCATCGATGCCGTCGGCGGAAGTACCACTCATCAGACCGATAACGAGTTTTTTCTGCTTATCGTGAAGTTTCCAAAGGTCCATGCTGTCTGCCTCCTTGAAACAAATGTCCGTATTCACGATTATTGTATCACGATTCTTTCGGAAGAACAATAGAAACAGAAAAAATCGGGCGAAATTATCGCTTTCCGGAGTCTCCATGCGCATTCTGACCAACGATAGCCAGTATAAACTTTGTCGCAGATGCCTATGACATTTCAAACGGAAAAATGATATAATGAATCTGTAAATGAAAATGGGGGCAGGATGCTCCTTTGTACAATGCGGGTTTGTGCGCGGTTTGTTCGGGATGTTTCCTGACGGCCGTTTTTCTGTTTTTTAAGAGAAGGAGATCGCCATGTTTAAAGTCGGTGACGTTGTTCTGTATGGCACAGAAGGCGCTTGTGAGATCGTCGAGATCGGAAAGAGAGATCTGGGGGCAGGCCCCAGAGAGTATTATATCCTTCAGCCGGTTTACCGGAAGGAAGCTGTCGTATTTGTCCCTGCTGACGTTGAAAAGCTTGTCGGACGGATGAGACGGGTATTGACTGCAGAAGAGATCGATGACATTATCCGCGAGATGCCCGGTGAGGGCTTTCTCTGGGTGGAAAATGAAGCGGAGCGCAAGATCAGATATAAAGAGCTCCTGGCAGAAGGCGACAGCCGGATGCTGGTCCGCATGATCAAAACGCTGTATCTTCATCAGAAAGAACAGGGCGAAAAAGGAAGAAAGCTCCATATGGCAGATGAGCGCGCCTTCAAGGAAGCCGAGCGGCTTTTGTACGACCAGTTCGCGCTGGCGCTGAACATCCGGCCGGAAGAAGTCCTGCCTTACATCATCCGGAGAATCGAGGGTATTCAAAAACTCTGATCGATTCGCTTCTTTTTAACATCCCGAACACTGAAAAAACCTCTGTGGACCAGAAAGGCTCACAGAGGTTTCTTTTTTAGAATACAAAGGGCAGGAAAACAGGCCTTTCATCCAGTGCGGAATTGGGCGAGTGCAGCGAGATCATCCGTTTGCCGTCAAAGGTCTCAAAGATCATGGCATGGCCGCCGTCTTTTTTGAAGACGGTCTCTTCTTTCTGAAGCCATTTTCCGCGGATGGTGTTGTCATCGGAATAAGCGATGCCGGTGGCATAGCCCTCTTCGCCAAAGCTGGACCAGAGGAAACAGAGCCTGCCGTCTCTGCCGCGGAAGAAGAAAGGCCCGTCGGTGACATAGTCCCCTTCTTTGCCGTCATAACAGGTGACCCAGGGGGCGTCTTTGCCGGTCCAGAGAAGGAAGGGTTCGCCTTTTGCGCGGGAAAGATCTTTTTCCAGCTCGACCGCCCGGACTTCGCCGTTTCGTACCTGTACCCATTCGTGACAGAAAACCATATAGGGGACACCGTCTTCCACATAGAGGGTGCCGTCGAGGCATTCCCAGTCATCGGGGGTGATCCGTTTGCTGTGTACGGTAAAGGGACCTTCCGGTCTGTCGGCCACGAGAATCTGAGTCGCTCTTGTATATGCCGGGTCTTTGAAGGAAGCGAACATATAGAATTTTCCATTATAATAATGCACTTCGGGTGCCCAGTAGTTTTCAGTTGCCCAGAAGTCTTCGGGTTTTTCAAAAACAGAGGGGATCTTCTCCCAGTTTTCCAGATCCTCGCTGACATAGGCATCAAAACCGGTACAGTTCCAGCCTCTGGTGCCGTACATATAATATTTTCCCTCAAAGGGGAGCACAAAGGGGTCTCTGATATTGATCTCGTTTGTCTTCATACCAATTTCTCCTTTTCAGCCCATGATCCGCAGACCCTTGGGATAATGATTCTTGATAATTCCGCCGCTTGCCTTGCCCCAGCCGATGGGATATCCGTCGGAGAGTACAGCCAGCCAGCCGTTCAGATCGGCGTTCAGAGTCCCGCCCCTGAGGAAAGAAGCGATCCCGGCACCATCGGAAGGAAAATCTGCCGACAGTCTGAAATCATCTTTTTTCAGCGCAAGACAGAGGGCATGAGCGGGCTCAAAGCGGTTCTTTTTCAGCGTGCCCAGATGCAGACCGGGGCGCGCCACCTTCAAACCTGCCAGGTCAAATCCCCCTTCGGGGATGCGGTAAAGCTCGCTGCCGAAGAGGACGGGAGTTCCTTCTGCAAGAGGGTCACAGGTCAGGGCGTCTTTACAGAAGCTGCGGAAGGATTCCAGCGCGGCTTTGTCCTTACAGGGGACGGGGGCAGCAGGCTCTGCCCAGGAGGATGCATCAGCCGATTTTTCGAACAATGCGGCAAAATGTCCTTCGCCCCTTACTTTATGGGGCCAGATGCGGACGGTTTTGTGGAGCTCTTCGGGACCGTTTACCCATTCGGGATGTCCGGGCGAGAAGAATTCGCCGAGTCCGGTGTCAATGAGCTTCATCTCCGGCTCAGCTTCCAGCAGGGCTTTTACGCTGCCCTCGTTTTCTTCGGGCGAGAAGGTACAGGTGGAATAGACCAGCTTTCCGCCGGGACGGAGCATCTTTACCGCATTCTGAAGGATCATCAGCTGCCGGTCGGCACACATCCGTACATTTTCGGGGCTCCAGTGATCACAGGCGTCGGGGTCTTTACGGAACATTCCCTCGCCGGAACAGGGGGCATCCACCAGGATCTTGTCGAAAAAGCCGGGCAGTCGTTCGGCCAACCGTCCGGAGTCTTCATTGAGGACAACAGCGTTGGAAACGCCCAGCCGCTCCAGATTCTGTGCCAGGATCTTTGCTCTGTTCGGTATGATCTCGTTGGCTATGAGCAATCCCTTTCCCTGCATCCGTCCGGCCAGATGGGTGGTCTTGCCGCCGGGAGCCGCACAGAGGTCCAGTACCCGCTCACCGGGTTTCGGGTCAAGGATCGCCGCAGCGGACATGGCGCTGGGCTCCTGGATATAGTAAAGGCCTGCCTCATGCAGCGGATGACGGCCGGGACGGTCTTCTTCGTGGTAGTAAAAGCCTTCTTTTGCCCATGCGACGGGCTCCAGCGGGAAGGGCACCAGCCCTGGCAGCCCCTGTGGTGAGATCTTCAGAAGATTTGCTCTGAGGCCAAAGGCGCGGTCTTCTTCCAAACCCGCCCGGAAAGCGGGATATTCCTCCCCGAGAAGGGATTCCATTCTCTGTAAAAAAGCTTCAGGCAGCATCAGATCGCTCCATTCGTCAGAATATAGCCGATCTCGTCGGCTTCGATATCGGGACAGACGCGGTTACGCCGTCTGCCGTGTTCGTGCACAGTCATTCCCAGTTTCTGCATGATCCGCTCGGAGGCGAGGTTTCGGGTGTCACAGTGGGCGACCAGCGTTTTCAGCTTCAGATCGCGGAAGGCGAAATCCCGCAGTGCTTCGGCCGCCTCAAGGGCATAGCCGTGACCTCGCATATCGTTCCGGACGAGCCAGCCCAGCTCGCCAAGACCGTCCATGATATAGAGAAAGGCTTCGCCGATATGATCGCTGTCCAGTAAAACGGCAAAATGAAGATGCCGCGGCGTTTCTTTTTTCCACTCCGCTTCGGCCTCCTGCAGATAGGAAAGGGTCTCCTCTTTGGTATCGTGGGGCAGAAAGATCATATACGGACAGTTTTCCCCGTCCCCCAGATAGGCATGTGCCGTATCCAGATCAGAGACGGCGAGCGGCCGGAGAGTCAGACGTTTTGTGTGCAGTATCATAATGCCTCCAGAATATTGCCGAGGGCGGTGAGGCTTTCGGCTTTATAGGTCAATAGCGCGGCGGTCGCCTCGTCCGGCTGGGAAAGGTCGGGGATCATGGCGACTCTGCAGCCGGCGCGATGGGCAGAGAGAACACCGTTGGGAGAATCCTCCACGGCGATGCAGTCTTCGGGACGCTCTTTCAGTTGAGTACAGGCGAACAGATAGACATCCGGCATCGGCTTGCCGTTTTCGACCATGGTTGCACAACAGATATGGTCAAACAGATCGAGAATACCGACCTCGGCAAGATATTTTCTCGTGCGGGGCTCGTCGGTCGCGGTCGCAACGGCGGTTTTCAGCCTTTTTTGTCTGAGCATGGTCAGAAGTTCTGCCGCGCCCGGCTTTGCGGGGATACCGTTTGCCTCAAGGTCGGCGCTCATCAGTTCCCTGCGGCGCTGTCTCAGTTTATCGTAATCGATGTCCGGTGAGATATGGTCTCTGATATATTCGGCGGCAAATTTTCCCGCAAGGCTTCTGAGATCGAGAGCGTGCTGCGGCTTGAGGGGATAGCCCAGCTCTTTTGCCGCCTGCAGCCAGTATTTATAAAGCAGTCTTTCGGTGTCCAGCAGTACACCGTCCATATCAAAAATAACCGCATGGATCGGCATATATGCCGCCTCCTTTACCGTGAATCATATTTCTTTTATTGTATCATTGAATCTTATTGTCTGCAAGCAAAAGAAATTGAATCCGCGCATGAAATATGATAGAATAAGAGCAATGATATCCGAATTACTCCATGGAGGTCTGTACCATGAAAAAATATCCCCGTGACGAAGAAAACGGAAAGAAATTCTACGAGGGCTTAAAGCCCAGAAGACGCACTCCTGCCCCCGAAGAGGAAGAGGAATCCAAAGGAAAGCGCGAAGGCATCTGTCCCAACTACCGCAAATGCAGCGGATGCCAGATGCAGAATCTCCCCTATGAGGATCAGCTGCGCTGGAAACAGGCAAAGATGCAGAAACTGCTGGGCGGATACGGCCGCGTGCCCTTTATCATCGGCATGGAAGATCCCACCCACTATCGCAACAAGGTACAGGTGGCCTTCGGAAAAACAAGAGCCGGCAAGATCGTTTCGGGCATCTGGCAGTCGAAGGAAGAGCGTATCGTCATTACCGACAGCTGTATGATCGAGGACAAAAAAGCCGCCGAGATCGCCGGCACCGTCCGCAGACTGCTTCCCGCATTCAAGCTGGAACCCTATGACTCCTATTCCCGTAAGGGATGGTTCCGCCATGTTCTCGTCCGCCATGCCGTCCATACCGGCGAACTGATGGTGGTGCTGGTGGGAGTCTCTGCTGTTTTCTCCCAGAAGAATGCCTTTGCAAAAGCGCTTTTGAAAGCACACCCCGAGATCACGACCCTCGTCTTCAATGTCAACGACACCGACACCGCCCTGATGCTGGGCAAACATGAAGAAGTCCTTTTCGGAAACGGTTATATCGAAGATAAGCTCTGCGGGCTGACTTTCCGTATCTCTCCCCGTTCCTTCTATCAGGTCAATCCCATCCAGACCGAAGTGCTCTATGCAAAGGCACTGGAGTTTGCCGCCCTCACCGGCAGCGAACGGGTGCTGGATGCTTACTGTGGTATCGGTACCATTGGTATGGCCGCTGCCTCCAAAGCGGGTGAAGTCATCGGTGTCGAGAACAATGCCGCCGCTGTCCGCGACGCAAAACAGAACGCGAAGCTCAACGGCGTGCAGAATATCCGCTTTATCGAGGCGGATGCCGGTCAGTTTTTGAGCCGGATGGCCGAGGACGGCGAAAAGCTGGATGTCCTTCTGATGGATCCCCCCAGAGCCGGCAGCGACAAACGTTTCCTCGCGTCGGTGCTGAAGCTGAGCCCCAAAAAGGTTGTCTATATCTCCTGCAATCCCGATACCCTCGCCCGTGATCTTCAGACCCTCGTCAAGGGCGGCTATAAGGTGAAAAAGATGCAGCCGGTGGACATGTTCCCCTGGACCCACCATATTGAAAACGTCGTTTTGCTGAGCAGATAAAGAAAGGCGCGTCCGTGCTTCGGTTCTTGCAAAAGATTTGAAAACGAGTATGAACTGACCGACAAACTTGAATTTGACGGAGGAAACAAAAATGATTCACCTGGAGAGACTTACATGGGATAATTACGATGATGTCTTGAAATTAAAGGTGGCAAAAGAACAGAAAGAATATATTGTTCCTAACTCAGACAGTTTGATTCATGCT
>JAFQND010000010.1 GCA_017396055.1 Oscillospiraceae bacterium | reverse complement strand
CCGATGATCAGATCCGAAATGAAGAAAGAGAGTGCGCCGGCAGCAGCGATCAGATACCATCCGCCGGCAGAAAAGGCAAAGGAAAAGATCACAGCACAATTGCAGCCGATGATGCACATATAGACAAAGCACAACGCATACATCGTCCAGCTGAACTTTCCCGTGCGGACAGAGAAAACCGTTAAAAGTATCCAGACGATCAGGATAACAGCCACAGCCGCAAGAAATCCGCCGTTCACAAGCTGCCTGCCGTCACGGACGATGCGCAGCAAAAAAGCTCTGATGTACAGAAGGTGCGCCGCCATAAACAGCACCGCTCCCACATAGAAATACGGAACGGGCATACGGTGGCCGATGCCTTTGAAGTTCATCAGCACGATATCGCCCAATGATGAGACGATCATCGCGGCCGCACAGATCCACCGGTGCTGGGACGGAAAAACCGCAGCCAATATGACCGCCATCAGCGACATCAGACAGGTCAGCACAAAGGATCCGGGCAGGCCGAACCACTGAAAATACTGATTCATATGTCCTCCTTAAGGAAAAACAGCCTTCTTTCAGGAAGGCTGTTTTCATGTTCACTGTTTGATGCCTTTGATGGCGCTGCGCTTGGCGCGGACATCGCCCAGGCTCTTGGTCAGCTGCTCTTCGGTCTGCTGCAGAATGCTGTCGACATAATCGCCGCTGGCTTTTTTAAGTTCACGAACCTGCAGCTGAGCTGCGGAGAGGATCTCGTTGGCACGAAGCTGAGCCTGTTTGACCACTTCGTCATGATCGATCAGCTTCTTTGCGCGCTCTTCGGCCACACGGATGACCATATCGGCCTCTTTCTTTGCATCGTCCAGAATGGCGCGGCGATCGCTGACGATCTCACGGGCTTTGGCGATCTCCTCGGGGAGACGCAGTCGGATATCCTGGATCATTTCATGGAACCGCTCGGCTTCGATCGCGCTCTTGCCGCCGGACAGAGGAATGCTCCATGCGCTGTCCAGCAGTTCGGTCATCATATCAAGGATGCTCTCGACATTGTTGTCCATCTTTTCCATTTGTATCTGCCTTTCCGGGCCTGCACCGGTGCAGACCCCGTTAATTGAATTTATTCCTGTGCAAAGCGGGTCCGGATAGCATCTTCGATGCATTCGGGAACCAGACCGCTGATGCTTCCGCCGAAGGAAGCGATCTGTCTGACCAGGCTGGAGCTGACATACATATTCTCAGCCGCAGTGGACAGAAAAACAGTTTCTGCTCTGGGATTCAGCTTTTTGTTTGCCAGCGCCATCTGGAACTCATATTCAAAGTCGGACATAGCGCGCAGACCCCTGACAATGGCATCGGCGCTCTGTTTTTCGACATAGTCCACCAGAAGGCCGCTGAAGAAATCCACTTCCACATTGGGCAGATGAGCTACGGCCTTGCGGGCAAGGTCTGCGCGTTCTTCCAGCGTGAACGAGGTCTTTTTTGCTGCATTGACCGAGATCAGTACGATCACACGGTCAAACAACCCTGCAGCACGGGTGATGATATCCAGATGTCCGGTAGTGATAGGATCAAAACTGCCGGGGCAGACTGCTGTTTTCATAAAGATCCTTCTTTCCTGAAATTATTCTTCTGCCGCTTCTTCCTTGACATAACTCGTCACATAGATCTTACCGTAACGATAGTCTTTCTTTTTCACAAGACCGCCGACCCGATCGGGCAGAGGCTCATCCTTGCCGTGCTCGAACAGAACGATACCGTCATCAGCAAGGGGTCTTGCCAGCAGAGGCAGCAGCTTTTCGCCGTAACCCTGATTATAGGGAGGGTCAAGGAAAATAATATCATATTTTTCCACCGCATGAGCAAGGAAAGATTCTGCATCCGAAGCGATGACATTGCTCTGTCTGGTAAAGCCGGTGGTCTGAATATTCTGACGGATCACATCCAGCGAAGCCTTGCTGTTGTCGACGAAAGTAACTTTCTTGGCGCCGCGGCTCAGCGCTTCGATACCCATCTGACCACAGCCGGCAAAAACATCAGCCACATTGGCATAGGGCAGCTGGAAATGGATAATGCTGAAAACGGCCTCTTTGACCATATCGGAAGTCGGCCGGACATCGTTTCCGTCCAGCGTGAGCAGTTTTCTTCCTCTGGCAGTACCGGTAATAACTCTCATAACAGTTTCCTTTCAGGGAATTACGATCTGGACGGACGATTGTAGGCAGAAACGCTCATACAAAGTCCCACAGACAAACAGGTGGTAATCAGTGATGTGCCGCCCTGACTGAAGAACGGCAGTGTGATACCAATGACCGGCAGTACACAAAGAACCATGCCCATGTTGATGATAACCTGGAAAAGCAGCATGGCAAACACACCGGTACAGATATAACAGCCCAGCGCATCTTTCGAAGCTCTGGCGACCAATAATATTTTAACACATATTGCGGTCAATAGCAAGATAACCGCTGCACATCCCACGAATCCCAGTGTCTGTCCTATATGTGCGAGAATCAGGTCGTTCTCCAGCGCAAAGACATGAGCAAGATCATCTGAGAAAAGACCTTTTCCGAAGATCCGTCCGGAACCGAGGATCCGCCGGCCGACCAGCTGCTGATAAGCTTCTTTCAGGCTGGCGTTTTCCAGATCGCCCAGTACGAGAAAACGGTTTTTCAGATAATCCGGGATCAGACCGCTGTACCAGAGCACCGGGGCTCCCACCGCCAGTGCGCCGAGTCCAAGGAAAACATAGCGGTAAGAGATGCCGGAGACAAAGATCATACAGACAAAGATGAAAAAGAACACCAGTGCCGAGCCCATGTCTCCCTGCAGAAAGATCAGCAGACAGGGAAAAGCTCCGTGCAGACAGAGAAGCAGGATATTGCCGGGTCTGTCGATATCCTCCCGCACTTTTGACAGATGCAGCGCAAAGGTCAGAATAAACGAGAACTTCAAAAGCTCCGACGGCTGCAGCGAAAGGCTGCCGAACCGCAGCCATGCGGCATCATCCGAACCGTCCGGCCGGTAAACGATGCTGGACGGGCCGACAAAAGTCAGCAGCACCAGTCCGAGCGTCGCAGGCAGATGAAGAAACCACAGCTTTGCCAGAAAACGATAACTGACAGCCGAAAGAAACAACAGCGCGCATACTCCCACGCCTGCACAGAAGACCTGTGTGGTAAATTTGCGCTTTGTGAGAAATTCCGCGGCGGTTTCAGAATAGAGAGCGGTGCAGCCAAAGACCAGAGCCGCCGCACAAAGCAGCAAAAGGCTTTTATCCAGCCTTCGGAAATAGTGTCGGATGATACTCCATATCTCTTTCAGCATGGCTGACCTCCCCTCTTTGCAAATAACAGATTCCGGCGGAGACAGCTCCGCCGGAATACAAAGGCACTATCCGGCAACAGTGCTCAGGATCAGAACAGACCGCTGATATTGCCGTTGGAATCCACGTCGATCAGTTCAGCACTGGGGCGCTTGGGCAGACCGGGCATGGTCATGATGCTGCCGGTCAGAACGACAACAAAGCCGGCACCTGCAGAAAGCTTGACCTCGGAAACATGGATGTCAAAGCCCTCGGGACGACCCAGTTTAGCAGCATCGTCGGAAAGGCTGTACTGAGTCTTAGCCATGCAGACGGGCAGACCGCCGTAACCCAGAGCAGTGATGTCCTTGATGGCTTTCTTTGCAGCAGAAGAGAACTCTACGCCGTCGGCACCATAGATGGTCTTGGCAATGGCT
>JAFQND010000108.1 GCA_017396055.1 Oscillospiraceae bacterium | reverse complement strand
CTGCGGCTCCGGGAACAGAAATATTTCCTTCATGGTGTCCTCCTGAAAAAAGAAAAACGGCAGGACAGAACCTGTCCCACCGTCAAGTCCGATCATTTTACGTCGAACAGCAGCGCCTCGATACCCTTTACGATATCTTCGGTGGTGAATCTTGCCACACCCAGACCGTCCAGCATCCGGTCGGTCTCGGTTCTGGTGGCATCGATATAACGGAACTCAGCTTTGGCGATAGCAGCGGCAAAGACTGCAGTTTCTTCAGCGGTATTTTCGGGGAAGAGCTTTTCTTTCTCCAGCAGCTGCAGAGTAGCGGCAACAGCCTGCTGTTTGGTGAAGACGGCATTGCCGGCTTCGGCTTTGAATTCGTTGACAATGTGCAGAGTACGCATATCCATATACCTCCGTATCAGATTGTATTTTATTGTACACTGTTCCGGCTTCCTGGTCAAGCCTTTTGAAGAAAAATCCCGTCTCTGCACAGCGTCAGAGACGGGAAAACGGTTTTTATACGTTCAGATAGCCGGCTCTGGGGGTGACGCCGAAAGCGTCGGCCAGGATCTTCAGCTCTTCGTCGGTGATGCTCTGCAGAATGGGCATATGCATGACCTTGATGTAGATCTCAGCAGCCTTTTCGACAGTCTCGATCAGACCGAAAGCCTCATCAATGTCGCGGCCGGTGCCGAAGATACCGTGCTGTGCCCAGACGACCAGACGGAATTCCTTCATCTTTTCGGCGGTGGCGATACCGATCTCATCGTTGCCGCAAAGCATCCAGGGCAGTACGCCGACACCGTCGGGGAAGACGACCATGCATTCGGTGCACATCTGCCAGAGGGTGCGGGTGAATGCTCTCTCCTCCAGAGAATGTACGAAGGTCATGGCGATGACGTTGGTGGCATGGGTATGGATGACAACGCGGTGCTCGGGATCGTTTTCCAGACGGGAGATATGAGTGCGGAAATGAGCGGGCAGTTCGCTGGTGGGACGGCCGCCGTCATCATAACCCCACAGCAGGTCAAGATTCTTTCCGTCCTTGCCGACGCGGACGATGCCCAGGTTGGTTGCAGGAGCATCCATCACATTGCGGAAATACTTGCCGGTGCCGGTGACGATGAAGATCTTTCCTGCCAGAGCAGAAGCATCAAAGATGGTGGGGATAACGCGGATAACCTGATTCAGATCGAGGTACTCGGCAACTTCTTCCTCTTTGAGGATATAGCTCAGGTTGCCGCCGTTGCGCTCGTCCCAGCCCATGCGGTACATATTGTCGAGGATCTTGCAGACTTCCTTCAGGAAGGGGGCAGTGAGGATATCTTTCATCTTTCTTCTCCTTTATCTCTTCAGCAGGACTTCCTGCTCATATTCCTTGACTTCCTTCAGCCAGCTCTCACGGACGGGTACGCCCATGGTCATGCAGTAGTAATCCCATACTGCGGCGAAGGGATAGCTCTTCAGCTCTTCCATCATGGCCAGACGGCTGGTATAGTCGCCGCCCAGTTCCAGCTTCTTCATGGCTTCGGTGGGCTCCAGCATGGCGCGCAGCAGAGCCTTAATCATGTTGCGGGTACCGATGACCCAGGCAGCGATACGGTTGATAGAAGCGTCAAAGAAGTCCAGACCGATGTGGGTGCGTTCGATCAGGCCGGTGCGGACAAGGCTCTGTGCAATGGCGACCAGTTCGTCGTCCATGATAACCACATGGTCGGAGTCCCAGCGGACAGGGCGGGAAACATGCAGCAGCAGTTCATCGGTGAACAGCAGTACGGTGGGAATCTTGTCGGAGATCACTTCGGTGGGATGGAAGTGACCGGCGTCGAGGCAGACGGCTTTCTTTCTGGTGGAGGCATAACCCAGGCAGAATTCGTTGGAGCCGACGGTGTAGCTCTCTGCACCGATACCGAAGACCTTGCTCTCGATGGCGTTGGTGTTGTTTGCTTCGTCAATATCACCGGCAAAGACCTCGTCCAGAGCAGTCATCATTCTTGCACGGGGAGCTTCGCGGTCAACGGGAATATCCTTATAGCCGTCAGGGAACCAGAAGTTGGTGGCGGCTTTCATACCCAGCTCGCGGCCGAAGTATTCGCCGATGATGCGGCTGCGGCGGCAGTGTTCGATCCAGAACTTGCGTACCTTTTCGTCAGCGCTGGAGATGGTGAAGCCGGAATCAGCCATGGGATGGGAGAAGCAGGTGGGGTTGAAGTCCAGACCCATGCCGCGCTCTTTGGCCCATTCGACCCAGGTGGCGAAGTGCTTGGGCTCCAGTTCATCCAGATCGACTTTCTCATCGGTGTCGGCATAGATGGCGTGCAGGCTCAGCTTGTGTTTGCCGGGGATCATGGAAAGTGCCTTGTCCAGATCCTGTCTCAGCTCAGCAACGGTAGTGGCGGCACCGGGATAGTTGCCGGTGACCTGAATACCGCCGGACAGTGCCTGATCTTTGAACAGGAAACCGGCGATATCATCACCCTGCCAGCAGTGGAGAGAGATTTTAATCTTTTTCAGCTGTTCCATGACTGCATCGGTGTCAACGCCGATGGAGGCATAGGCTTCTTTGGCCAGCTCATAGGCTTTGATGATATTTTCCATATGGATTTTCCTTTCTTCAAATGATTATTTGAGGCCGGTCACCTGCAGGTAACGGGCATAATGTGCATCCCAGCTGGCAGTATCTGCGGGTTCATAAACTTTCAGATCGATGGAGCGGGCGATGGTCGCACGGGCATCCCACAGATCTTTCAGCTCGCCAAGGCTGATAAACTGAACAGCAGCGTTGCCGGTTGCGGTGGCTTCGGCGGGGCCTGCGAGAACTTTCGCGCCCACAGCGTCGGCAGCCAGACGGCACAGAAGGGTATCCTTGATGCCGCCGCCTACCACATGGATGCTGTGATAGGTCTTGCCGGTCAGCTCCTGCAGCTGCAGGAAGGTGAGACGGTACTTCATGGCAAGGCTTTCATAGATACAGCGCATGACCTGACCACGGGTCTCGGGAACGGGCTGTCCGGTCTTTTTGCAGTATTCCTTTACACGGCGGGGAAGATTGCCGGGAGTTTCAAAGGCGGGATCATCGACATCGATAAAGGAGCGGAAGGGTTCCTCGACCAATGCTTCTTTTTCCAGCATGGCATAGGTCACATCCTCACCCTCGCGGATCCACTGACGGCGGGATTCCTGAATGAGCCACAGACCCATGATGTTTTTGAGGAAGCGGGTAGTGCCGCCGTAGCCGCCTTCGTTGGTGAAGTTGGCAGCAGCGGAGGCTTCGTTGATGACAGGGCACTCGTTTTCGGTGCCGAACAGGCTCCAGGTACCACAGCTGATATAGACGAAGTCTTTGTCGGAAGCGGGTGCGCTGACAACAGCAGAAGCGGTGTCATGGGTAGCGATGGCTATGACGGGAACAGGATCACAGCCCAGTTCCTCACAAAGTTCGGGACGGAGAGTGCCGTACTGTTCGCCGGGACGGATCATTTCGGGGAAGATGTGGGTGGGGATACCGAGCTTTTCGCACAGCTCCAGATCCCATGCTTTCTTCTGGGGATCCATCAGGTTGGAGGTGGAGGTGATGGTGAATTCCGATCTCTTTGCGCCGGTGAGGAAATAGGCGAACAGGTCGGGCATGGGCAGCATGACAGCGGTCTTTTCCAACAGCCAGGGATATTCCTTTACAAGATAGCTCAGCTGATAGATGGTATTGAACCGCATATACTGGATGCCGGCTTTCATATAAAGGTCATCCTTGGAGATGACATTCTCAAAGATTTCGTCAGAAACGCCTTCGGTGCGGGTATCGCGGTAATGAACAGGGTTCATCAGCAGCTGACCTTTTTCGTCCAGAAGACCGAAGTCAACGCCCCAGGTGTCGATACCGATGCTGTCAAAGCCGCCTTCGGCATTTGCCTTGGTGATCGCCTGACGGATCTCAAACCACAGACGCAGCACATCCCAGTAAAGAGTGCCGTTCACTTCAACAGGATCGTTGCCGAAGCGGTGGATCTCTTTCAGGTCGATCTTTCCGTTTTCGAGGGTCGCCAGCATGGCACGTCCGCTGGATGCGCCAAAGTCAAAAGCAAGTACACGTTTCATATAATGACCGCCTTTCTTGTGAGGTGGATTTTTCTTCATCTTATACTATATCACAATTGCTCATTCCTGTCTATATTTGCGTATAAACTTGACAAATGAGCATAGATGAGCTAAAATTCACTCATAAATGCTTTGAAGTAAACAGATATATCCGCTGTTCATCGGAGGAAAAAGACTATGCTGACTATTCTTCGTCAGGAAGAGATCATGACGATTTTACGGGAGCGGAAATCCGCCACGGTCCATGAATTGAGTGAGCTTTTGTTTGCCAGCGGTTCTACGATCCGAAGGGATCTGACCGAGCTGGAAAAAATGGGTCTGATCCGCCGTTCTCACGGCGGTGCCGTCTTGTTTGAAGGCAGCGATGAGCCTTCTGCACTTATCAGAGAACAGCAGAATCCCAGAGAGAAAAAACGAGCAGCCGAAGCCGCTTTTCCTTTGGTCCAGAGCGGCAGCTCGATTTTTCTGGACTCCAGCTCCACCTGCGGCATGCTGATCCCTTTATTGGGGAAGCTAAGTGATCTTACCGTTATCACCAACGGTTTGAAAAACGCGCTTTTGCTGGCGGAATATCCCGAGATCCGGGTCAATATCGTTTGCGGCAGCATCAAACCCGGTTCCAATTCAGCGGTGGGCAGTGAAGCGCTGAGCTATCTTTCCGGGATCTGTCCCGACTATACGATCCTCTCCTGCAGCGGTGTGGACATAGACGGGTTCAGTGAATCCAGCTTTGAACACTGCAGCCTGAAACAGCGGATGCTGAAAAATGCCCGTACCCGTATCATTATCTGTGACGGAAGCAAATTCGAACGGACCTGTCTTGCACGCCTGGGGAATTTCTCTGCGGCTGATTATCTTGTAACAGATGACCTGCCTCCGGAAGATATCTATAAAGCTGCTGCAGCGGCCGGCTGCAGGATCGTCACACTGCAAAAATAAAGAGCGCCCTGAAGAGGCATGAGAGTCGCTTCGGGCGCTTTCGTTTTTATTTTACTGCCGGAGTCAGCAGCGACAGACTTTTTTCACCGGCATTCAGCAAAACTTCGCTGCCGATGGGCAGAGTATGCATCGGTTTGGTGTGAGCACAGTCAAATTCGGCAAGAATTGGAAAATCGTACCGGTTCAGGATCTCCATGGCTGGTTCATGGAATTTTCCGCCGTCTTTTCCCGGTCGGTAATCGGCAGATTTTCCAAGGATGAGCCCGCCGATCTTTTCAAATATTCCGCACAGCTCCAGATGGGAGAACGCACGCTCAGTTTTTTCGGGTGTTCCGCGGTTTTCCTCCAGAAACAGGATATCGCCTTTTCGGATTTCGTGCATGTATTCGCTGCCCCAGATACCATAAAGAGTGTCCAGATTTCCGCCGATCAGCCGTCCCTGAACACTGCCTTTTCGGGCACAGATCCATTGATTGTTTATGGCAGTGCACTGCACATCGTTTTCTTCCAGACCAACCGAATCCTCGGTCCATTCCGCCGGCATCTTATAGTCATGGGGAAAAGCCGCAGTGCCGGAGACGATCTCACGGAAATATCCGTAACTGATTTCAGAATAAGGCATCGCCTCTCCGAAAACCGGAATGAGGTTCGGACCATAGAACGGTACAAGTCCGGTCTTTGCATAGACCGCCAGCAATACCGCCGTTACATCCGAGTATCCCACGATGATCTTCGGATCGCGGCGCAGCGCTTCATAATCGATATACGGCAGGATAGAGTTGGAAACAAACCCGCCGGATGCCGCCATGATACAGCGGATATCCGGATCGCGTATCAAAGCATTCAGTTCTTCGGCGCGTTGAGCGACAGTACCCGAACGGTATCCGGCGTTCTTTCCGGTGAGTTTCCCGCAGATCACTCTGTGACCGCGTGATTCCAGAAATCGGATCGCCAGTTCTGTGCGTTCAGGTATCCATGCAGTGGCGGCGCATGAAGGGGAGAAGATGCCGACGGCATCGCCTTCCAAAAGCCTGGGCGGCAGGATCAGATGCATGATATCCTCCTTTGCTGTCAGTCAGTATAGAACAGAATATCCCGTTTTCCTTCCTGATTGGTTCCGCGGTAGACATCGCAGTCCAGTCCGCCGATGTGAAAACCGTTCGCCAGATAGAAAAGACAGGCCGTAAGATTGTTGTCCTGGCCAATGGTATAGATGCCGCGGTAGCCCCGTTCCAGAGCAACCTCTCTGGCTTTTTCCATCAGTTTCCTGCCCACATGCTGTCCTCTTACAGAAGCATTCACCTTCAGGTCGTACAGGTACATATGCTTTGTCCAGTAGTCCTGCATGATGGCGAGTCCCACACATTTTTCGCACTCATAGGCGCCGATAAAGACACAGTCGGCCATCTCCTCAAAGACATAGTTCTCGTCGGGAAAGCACATCTCGCTTTTTTCAGGGAAAATCTCGGTCGTATAGCTCCACTTTTCTCCGTCATAGGTAGGGATCAGCCTGCCGAAGAGAGCGAAAGGTTCATTCGGGATATTGATATCGGCTTTGTGCTCACGGTCAATGATACGGATCTCGATATGGTTCATTGCTGCCTCCGATAAAGTGACAACAGTCCTGCCCGTTTGCCGGACAGGGCTGTTTTTTAGATCTTATTCCTGAATGCCGGGGATCTTGGGCAGGCCGTCAAAGCCTCTCTTCAGATCTTCGTCGGTGGGGATATAGTCGACCATGCGGCCTTCACGATAGTTGGTGTAAGAGGTCATGTCGAAATAGCCGGTACCGGTCAGACCGAACAGAATGGTCTTCTCTTCGCCGGTCTCTTTGCATTTGAGTGCTTCGTCGATAGCGGCGCGGATGGCGTGTGCAGATTCGGGAGCGGGCAGGATGGTCTCGATGCGTGCAAACATGGTGGCAGCCTCGAATACCTTGGTCTGTTCAACGGAAACTGCTTCCATATAACCGTCGTGGTACAGTTTGGACAGAATGGGGGACATGCCGTGATAGCGCAGACCGCCTGCATGCTGAGAAGAGGGGATAAATCCGCAGCCCAGGGTGTACATTCTTGCCATGGGGGTGATCCTGCCGGTATCGCAGTAGTCATAAGCATATCTGCCGCGGGTCAGAGAGGGGCAGGAAGCGGGTTCGACAGCGATGAAGCGGGTATCCTTTTCGCCGGCGATCTTATCTTTCATGAAGGGACCGATCAGACCGCCCAGGTTGGAGCCGCCGCCGGCACAGCCGATGACGATGTCGGGATATTCACCCAGGATCTCCATAGCGGTTTTGGCTTCCAGACCGATGACAGACTGATGCAGCAGCACCTGGTTCAGTACAGAGCCCAGCACATAGCGGCATCCTTCGGTGGTGGTTGCCTTTTCGACTGCCTCAGAGATGGCGCAGCCGAGACTTCCGGTGGTCTCGGGGTCGCGGGCCAAAATGGCACGGCCTGCAGCAGTGGTATCACTGGGGCTGGGAATGACTTCGCAGCCGAAGGTCTCCATGATCGCAGGGCGGAAGGGCTTGGTGTTATAGGAACCTTTGACCATGAATACGGTCAGGTCAAGACCGTAGTAAGCGCATGCTTCGGAGAGAGCAGTGCCCCACTGACCGGCACCG
>JAFQND010000107.1 GCA_017396055.1 Oscillospiraceae bacterium | reverse complement strand
GATCCCAACACTGGCGAAGTTCTTCCCGACGGTGAAAAAGGCGAGCTGGTATTCACCAGCATTACCAAGGAAGCCTTCCCCCTGATTCGTTACCGTACCCGCGATATCTGTGTACTGTCCCGCAAAAAGTGCTCCTGCGGCAGAACCCATGTCAAGATGTCCAAGCCCATGGGACGCAGCGACGATATGCTGATCATCAAGGGCGTCAATGTCTTCCCGTCTCAGGTCGAGACCGTTCTGATGAACAAGGGTTATCCCGCAAACTATCAGATCATTGTTACCCGTGAGAACAACAACGACCAGATGGAAGTTCAGGTCGAGATGACTCAGGAAATGTTCTCCGATACCATGGCTACTGTTTCTGCCCGCGAGAAGGAACTGGTCGATGCCATGAAGGCTATGCTGGGCATTTATGCCAAGGTACGTCTGGTATCTCCCAAGACCATCACCCGCAGCGAAGGCAAGGCTGTCCGCGTCATCGACAAACGCAATCTCTACTGATTAATATGAATGAGGTGAATACCATGGCTGTAAAACAGATTTCTGTGTTCGTCGAAAACAAACCCGGCAAACTGGCTGAACTGACCAATGTTCTGCATCAGCACGAAATCGATATGCGCGCTCTGTCTATTGCAGAAGCGGAAGATTTCGGTGTTGTACGTATCATCGTCAATGATTCCTACAACACTGCCTGCGTGCTGAAAGATGCAGGTTATATCCTTTCGGTGACCCCTGTTCTGGCCGCATCCATTGATGACAAACCCGGTGCACTGGATGCTATCCTGGATATCCTCGGCGAAGCTGATATCAATCTGGAATATATCTATGCTTTCCTTGGCCGCGTACAGGGCAAAGCGTACATGGTCATGCGGGTCAGCGATTGCGAGAAAGCTGCCGACGTTCTGACTAAGAAAGGCATTCGTCTGTACGACCAGACCGATCTGGAAAACCTGTAATTTTTGATGCGTAGGAAGCAGCCCTTCGGGACTGCTTCTGTTTTTATATAGAAAAGCATCTTTTCGGCAATTTTCTCTGTACCGTGGAGAGAAAATATGATACAATAAAAAGGAACTGTGGCGGAGGTTTCCGCCGGACGAAAAATGTAAAGGAGACATTTTATGCTGTATCTGTTCATGAATGACAAGCTTCGCCTGGCTCTGCTTCTGGGCGCACTTTGCTGCTTTGTCATTACCTTCCTGGTCACCCGGACCTGCCAACATCTTCTCCCCCGGGACGGAGGACGTAAATTTGCCGTCAACGGCACTCTTTCCAAAGGCAAACCCCGCGGCGCGGGCGTGATCTTTGTACCGGCATTCGCTTTATGCGCGCTGCTTTTTGCTCCCTGGTCGGTAGAAAACCTGATCTATATCCTGCTTACGGTGGGCGCAATGCTCAGCGGTTATCTGGATGATGCTTCCGAGACTCCCTGGGGCGAATATAAAAAGGGCCTGATCGACCTTATTCTGGCCTTGGCCGGCGCCTTCACCTATCTGAACTTCAACGGTTCCGATATCGCTGTCCCCTTCACTTCTCTGACGGTGACTCTGCCCGCCTGGCTGTTCATTCTGCTGGCGGTCGTACTGATCTGGGCTGCGATCAACGTGACCAACTGCTCTGATGGCGTCGATGGCCTCAGCGGTACTCTGACCATGGTCACTCTGGGTGCGTTTGCCATTCTCTGTAAAGAGGCAGCACCCGAATTTACCGTCATGATCGGCATCTTTATCGCAGCGATTCTCGCATATCAGTGGTTCAATGCATCTCCCAGCATTCTGATGATGGGTGATGCCGGCTCGAGAGCCATGGGCTTCTTCATCGCCCTTGCTGCCATGAAGAGCGGCAATCCGCTGATCTATCTGCTGCTGTCTGTTGTCCTGCTTCTGGACGGCGGTCTGAGCATCGCAAAGATCTCGCTCAAACGCTTCCTTAAGATTTCCATTCTGAAGAATGTCCGCACCCCCATCCACGACCATTTCCGCAAGAACAAAGGCTGGTCGGATACCCAGACTGTTTACCGCTTTGTTATTGTACAGATCGTGATCTGTTTCGTTGTGCTCTGTCTTTGCTGATCAGAAAACCGCCTGTCCCTTGTGGAACAGGCGATTTTTTAGTTGGTGTATTCTTCGCGGAGCAGGGACCAGAGAGTATCATCGAAAATGATTCCTTTGTAGCCTTTCACACAATGCGGTATCAGGCCGTCCTGATGAAAACCGAGCGAAGCAAGCAGCGCTCGGGAAGCTTCATTTGGAGTAAAAGACCGGGCGGCAATGCAGGCCAGTTCTTCTGTTTCGAAAAGATACCGGATAACCGCTTTCAGTGCTTCCTTCATATACCCCTGCCGGGAGAAGGCTTTACTGATAAAATAGGAAAGTTCCTTGGAATTCACATCCCAACGCAGGCTGTCATCGTCGATGAAAACGGCACCGATCACCTTTCCGGTTTCCTTCAGTTCGAGAAGAAGGAAACCGTTGTTTTCTCGGGAAAACTGTTCGTCTATCTGCTCTTTGGTCCGGGGTGTCATGGCGTTGTACCGCAGTACGAATTCTGAGTTGCAGAAGCTGAGATAATCATTGGCGTCATCCGGCTTTGGCTGCCGGATGATCAGACGCGGCGTTTCCAGTTTCATGAGGCTTTCCTCCGGTCAGACATTATCCGGCAGCGCAGTGCAAAGTTCTGCCAGATGTTCATTTTCGTCGACTTTGATGAGCCGCCAGCTGCCGCGGTCATATTCTACCGTGGTAAGCGAAGCATTGGACACCCAGGGAATGTCTTTCATTTCCGAAACGGGTCTTCCGCTGAAAGCACAGACAGCAGAACGGATGGGTGTGGCATGGGTGACCACCAGTACGGTCTTCCCGTCGTTTTCTTCGGCGATTCGTGTGAGTGCAGCAAGGATGCGCCGGGAAAGGTCCGCTGCTGATTCACCGCCGGGACAGCCGGCATTGCCGATATCGTGTACCCAACGGTCATATTTTTCGGGGTATTGTTCAGCCAGATCACCAAAGGTGATCCCCTCCCAGTCACCCGCCAGAATTTCTCTGAGTTCAGGGTCGGTGTGAACAGGCAGACCGGTCTTTTCCGAGATGGGTGCAGCGGTTTGTCTTGTACGGGGCAGGTCACTGGCAATGATCAGGTCGATGGGATAACGAGCAGCAATATATGCCGCGGTCAGCTCCGCTTGCTACCGGCCTTTCGGGGTCAAGTCATGGTCGGAGTGTCCGGCGAAGACACAGGCGAGGTTTGCCATACTTTCGGCATGACGCTCAAGAATCAGGGTGGTC
>JAFQND010000106.1 GCA_017396055.1 Oscillospiraceae bacterium | reverse complement strand
GTTCTAAACAAAAAGACCGTACCCTTTTGAGGTACGGTCTTTCTTCATTTTACTTATTCCTTAAATTCAGCGTACAGGAATGTCGTCTTTTCGGAGCGTGAGCGGAGAAAAGTTCGGTCCCGTTGACCGAAAGACATTGCTGAAAGCAAAGTTTAAAGCATTAAGCTTTAAACTTTGCATAGGCTGCTCTCAGCTCCTCTGCCTTCTGTTCGGGGCAGGTGGGGTTGCACCATGCGCCGACGCCGGTCTCGGAGGAAGCAAAGAACTGCTGTTTGTCTGCAGCTCTCATGGGAGGGAAGAACTCCACATGGAAATGATAGGAGGTCTGGTCGCCGCTGTTGACAGGGGCGTTGTGCATGCACATCATATAGGGGAAGGGCATATCGAACAGGCTGTCGTACATGCCGGCTACGTCGCGGATGGTCTCACCCAGCAGGCAGAGCTCTTCCTCGGTCATTTCGGAAAGGTCAGCCAGATGACGCTTGGCGGTGACGTGTACACCGTAGGTGATGGGGGAGAAGAAGGGAACATAGACCACAAAAGCATCGTTCTCGAAGATGATGCGGCGGCCGTCTTTCATCTCGTCGGCGAGGCAGTCACAGAACAGGCAGCGGCCGGTCTCGGCATAGTATTCTCTGGCGGAGACCATCTCTTCCTCGGGCTTTTTGGGGATGAAGGGATAGCCATAGGCCTGACCGTGGGGATGGGGCATGGTAACGCCGACCACGTCGCCGCGGTTTTCAAAGATGAAGGAATACTTGATGTTCTCGTCGGCCTTCATGTCACAGAAGGTATCCTGCCACAGATGAGCCAGCTTGTGGACGTGTTCGTCGTCCAGGTCCTTGAGGAATGCTCTGTGCTGGTCGGAGTAAAGGATAACTTCACAGCGGCCGTAGGCGGGAGCGGTGCGGAACAGGTCGGTGGCAACATCATCGGGTACAGGGGGATCCTGTTTCAGAGCGGGGAAGTCGTTCATATAGCGCAGAACGTCAAAGCCCTCATCGGGAACTTTGCCGGAGCCGGGGCAGAAGGGACACCAGTCCTTGGGCATCTGAGGACGGTTCTGACGATGGGAAGCAACCATGACCCAGTCGCGGGTGATGGGATTATATCTGATCTCAGCCATGATGATATCTCCTTTTTATATCTGATATTGAGGCGCTGCCTCAAACTCCGCCAGGGCGCTGCCCTGGACCTGCAAGGGGCGAACCCCTTGACCCGTTTTTACAGCAGATTACTTGACTTCCACGCCGCCCAGAGGACGTACATTCAGGATATGGCAGGAACCTTCACCGAAGACGGCTTCGATGGCGGTCTTGAACTCGTCGACCTTTTTCAGGGGAACCAGGTTCTGGGTGGTACCGCCGAAACCGCCGCCGTGAACGCGGTGAGCGCCTTCGCCGGCGAGGATATCGTCAGCCATCGACAGGGCTACGGAAAGTCCCTGTTCGGCGGGAGCAATATTGGCATAGACGTTCTGCAGATAGCAGAAGGAGGAGCGGCCCGACTCGGTCAGCAGCTTCAGGAAGGTATCGTATTCCTTTGCCTTGAGGGCGTCGACGATCTTTCCGACGCGGATGTTCTCGCGGATGAAATGCATGGATCTGAGCAGTGCGCGGTCGCCCAGCTTTTCGCGGATCTCGCCCGCTTTGCTCATCAGCTGCTCGTAGGAAACGGGACGCAGCACCTTCTCGCCGAAGAGAGCGGCCGTGGCCTTCATCTCGCCGGGGATGGAAGCGTACTCATTGGTCAGGTCGGAGTGGTTTCCGCCGGTGTCCACGATGCACAGGGCGCAGCCCAGAGCTGCAAAGTCAAAGTCGACAGGCTCGATGACGGGGTTTTCGGGATCGGCAAAGTCGATGGTGATCAGGTTGCCGACAGAAGAGGCCATCTGGTCCATCAGGCCGCAGGGCTTGCCGAAGAAGACATTCTCGGCGTACTGGGCGTATTTGGCGATCTCGACGGCGTTGACGCTGCCGTCGTTGTACAGACCGTTCAGGATGGTGCCGATCAGAACCTCGAATGCTGCGGAGGAGGAAAGGCCGGAGCCTTTGAGCACGTCAGAGGTGGTATAGGCATCGAAACCGCCGATCTTCAGACCCAGTCCTGCAAAGCGGGCTGCCATGCCGCGGATCAGAGAGGCGGCGTGGTTGGTTTCGGACTCCTGAGGGGTCAGGACCTTTGTATCGATCCGGTCCATCTTGTAACCTTTGGACTTGACGGAGATGATGTCAGAATCGTTGGCAGAGACAATGGCGATGACGTCCAGGTTGACAGAGGCTGCCAGCACGCGGCCGTAGTTGTGGTCGGTGTGGTTGCCGGCGATCTCGGTGCGGCCGGGCGCCGAGAAGATGCGCAGATTGTCGCGTTCACCATAGATCTCGGTAAACTGATCCACAGCCTCCAGATAGCGGGCTTTCTGCGCTTCCAGTGCTGCGGCGCCGTACAGGGTGGTCAGAATGGAGTCAAGACCGCCCGCGGCAATGTGATTTTTCAGAGAAAGTGCGTTCATATCGTCACGGTTCCTTTCTCCCGGTCCGGGATTGTTCTATCTACATCATACTCCAAAATCCGCCGGATTGCAACAAGCGAAGATATCATAAATATGGATTTTTATTGCATGAAACAAAATCAGCAGAAGACGGTGACCGTGCCGAAAGGCTCGAGGGAGGGAAGCGTGACAACAAGACCGTCTTCTCTTTCGGTGAAGGGGAGCGGTTTTTCGGGATGATAGGGATCCATGACGGTGAGAGCGGTTTTTTTCGGGGCGCGGATCAGCAGCTGCAGCTCTTCGGTGCGGCCCATACTGCAGTTGAATACGGTGACGCTGACGGTCTTTCCGTCTTTGTCCACTCTGGGGATGACGGCGGCCTGTTCGCGGGAAAGAAGCTTTGCCGGCAGGGTATTGCCGCAGAGATGATCGGCGGCAGCGATGATCTGGTCGCGTTTTTTCGCACTGATGATATCCAGCCAGAAGTCATAGCCGAAGACCGCCCATTCTGCAAGGGGCGCGCCGTTTTTATCAAAGGTGGTCACGAATCCCGAAGAAGCGCCCATTTCCTTTTTGCCGTCATTGCGGACAAAGAGGCCGAGGGGCTCGAGACCGCCTGCGGTCGTGCCATACATGACTCGGTCATACATGACCTGAGCGGCGGGCTGACCGAATTTGATAAAGAACGACTCGTTGCACCAGCCGCCGGCGATGTCTTCATTGACGGGATGATTGGTGAAATATTCTCTGCCGCGGCAGTCGGCACCGGTCAGATTTTCCACCGTTACGCCGAACCGGTCGCCATATCCCCGTTCAAAGAGCTTTAAAAGGGTGTCGCCGCCGGTGAGAACAGGCTTTCCGAGCAGCGTTTCGATCTCGTCATCGGTCATGCGGCTCACCGTATCGGGATAGAGGATCAGCACCTTCGCCGCCTGACGGTCATGGGAAACGGGCAGACCGATCCGCATGAAGGAGGTGTCGCTGACACCGACCTGTTTGGTCCATTCAAAGGGCTCCTCCCCCTCTTTCAGGGGCATCAGATGGGAATTATGGGAGAAATAGGCTGCGGCACCGCCGCATTTTGTCGTCCGGTTGACTTCGACGAGGCGATCCCAGTAGGGGCGGTAGCGGTCGAAATGTCTGAGCAGCTTTTCGTCATATTCCGGATATTCCTGGCCGCGGTCGTTGGCGGCAAAGGTGAGACCGGTGCAGCCGTAGGCGAGATAAAGGGTCGCTTCCTTACAGTTGCCGTCATAGCTCTTGCCGAAGGCAACGCTGGGCAGGCTCTCGATCTCGGGGTAGGTGTCGGTGACATAATCGGGCAGGGTGGAATTGGAGAAATTCACCACCAGGGCCTTTCTGAACAGATCTTTGGGGTCACGGTCCCAGTAGAATCCGCCGCCCGGACGGCAGCGGACGTTTTTGCCGGTGACTTCATGCAAAGCG
>JAFQND010000105.1 GCA_017396055.1 Oscillospiraceae bacterium | reverse complement strand
GCGGTCCAGACCAGCCAGTCGGACTTGGTATAGTCAGAACGGTTGTCCAGCGGCATGCCATAGCGGTTGAAATGAGAGAAGTTCGAGTCAAACTCAGACTTCTTCAGCTCATCAGGGAAGATACCGGTACCGAATACTTTATCCCAGATCATGTTGTACTTCATACTGAAGGTACCGGGACGGTCGAAGGCAAGACGATAGCTTCCATCGCCGTTAGCGGCATTTTTGGCCCAGACAGCTGCCATTTCCTTTGCGGAATCCAGATATTCCGATCCGTCTTCGCCCATCATGGTGCAGATCTTCCACATGCCCACAAGGCCCATGATCGCTTTCAGCGACAGGTTGCAGTTGTGAGCCAGATGACCGGCGAAGTCGTCGGTGCAGAGCTGTTCACCGGGGTCAGCACCGTATTTCAGCAGATATTTTGCCCAGGTCTTCAGGGTATCCATGTGGGGCATCATCAGACCGGGTCTCTTTTCACAGGTCAGCAGAGCGGCTGCCATCAGTAGCATGTTGCCGCATTCCTCAACAGGCATCTGCATATGCAGAGCATTGTCACCATAAACCTGACCGTTTACCAGGGGATAGGTGCCGACATCGTGGGGAGCAAAGTCAAAAGGCCATGCTTCGCTCTCTGCATAGCGGAAGATGGGGCGCATCATACCCATGACCAGACGGGGATTGTAATAGAGATACATGGGGATGGAGGGATAGCTGACGTCGACAGTAGCGGCACAGCCGTTGCTGAAGCATTCCTTCGAGATATAAAGGATCTGACCTTCTTCGTCCAGAACCAGCTTGTGTGCAGCCATGACCTGACGGAAGGCAAGGCTCAGCATATCGGCATATTTCTCGCCGCCGGCTTTTTCTGCACGGCTGGTCAGGTCAGAAGCGAACCAATCGGCCTTTTTGCAGAGCTCATCATAATCGGCATAAGCCTCTTCGATAGCGGTCTCGATGGTCTTGCCGTTTCTGTTCCAGTAGGATTTCAGCTGCTTGCCGAAATAGACCATGCTTGCGATATCGTCATAAGCAAAGGTGATCAGAGCGGGCTTGCTCAGATCGGCTTCGACGGTGATAAAGGTCATGCCGTCAGTCTCTTCCACTGCTGCGGTACCGTTGTCGGTGCAGAGATAGAGATAGCCCCAGTCGATACGGATATCGTCGCCTTTTTTGGCGAGAACGGGCTGTTCAACGCTGCCCATCTTGGCGGCAGCCTTTCCACCGATGGTCAGAAGCTCGGTGGTTACAGGCATCTGTCCCTTATGGTCCAGACAAAGCTCCTCAGAAGCGCTGACTTTTGCGGTGACAGTGTGCTCTTTTCCGTCGGTGTTTTCGGCGATCAGCTTCAGATAAGAAACAGGGCGGGTCATCCGCTCATAATCGTCGGGGAAAAGGGGAGTAAAGAAGCTGGCGTTCAGATTTACGCCGGCAGCCTCAAAGACATATGTGGTGGTCAGTGCGTCGATATCCAGCGACACCTGCTCCATGGCAGGGGCTTCACCCACACCCATAAAACGATAGACGGTGCCGTCGATGCTGACGGTGCCGTTGATAGTGTTGGGTCTGTGGTTATTGCCTTTTTCGAGGCTGGCATTGGCTCTGTCAGTCCAATGGGTAGTAGGGCAGTCGGTCAGCTTGTCGGCTGCGGACCAGACACTAAAATAGGGGTCGACCGTGATGAGCGGTACGGCGGGGGCGCGGAGTTTCATGCGCTCAGCTCCTTTGGCTTATTGATTTTTAAGATAGGGCAGTTTTGCCGTTCACCATCATTTTATCACAGCTTTTTAGTGAATTCAAGCGGAAAGTTCGATTTGCACAATGCTCTGCAAAAAGGTATAATGAAGATAATATCACAAGAAGGAGACGAGATCATGCTGCACCCCGACAGTCGGTTTCATTTGTATCGGAAAAAGATCTCCGGAACAGAGATTAAGAAAGAAACTGTCATGAGCGGAGAATTTGAGCTCTGCACCGAAGCAGGTCTTCAGATCTGTTATGCGCCGCATAATGAATACATCAATCCTAAGGCAAAGATCCTGATCGTCGGTATCACGCCGGGCTGGAGCCAGACCGAGCGGGCATATCTCGCCGCAAAAGAGGGGATCGTGCAGCAGCTTACCGATGAAGAGATCTGTTTTCGCTGCAAGTTGGTGTCCCGTTTTGCCGGACCGATGCGCAAAAACCTGATCGGTATGCTGGATGAACTCGGCCTTCACTCCCGGTTGAATATCTCTTCCTGTGCA
Source organism: Oscillospiraceae bacterium (assembly GCA_017396055.1). Classification (GTDB taxonomy): domain Bacteria; phylum Bacillota; class Clostridia; order Oscillospirales; family Ruminococcaceae; genus Faecivivens. Next base: position 1,589 of record JAFQND010000105.1, on the reverse strand, counting down.
GAATTGTTTTCAGCGGGAAACGACCTTCTGCATACCACCTCGCTGATCAGATATCCCTGTTTTTATAAAGGGAAGAATTACAGCGGCCATACACCGGCTGTTTCATCCTCCGATATCCTGCAGCGATACCTTTCGGAATTTGTCATAGAGTTGGATTTCCTCAATGATATACGGCTGATCATTCCTCTGGGCGCTGCGGTCGAAAAGATACTGATCGGACAAGAGCTGCCGATCCAATCAGATGTACCGGTGCTGCGTGGATTTCCGCATCCCTCCGGCCTGAATGCCCATAGAGGCGAACAGTTCAGGGAGCACTTTGAACAAATGAAAGATATTCTGCACCGCTGCAGATTCTGACAACAGAGGTAAAGACCGAAATAAGATTGTTTTATCAATAAAAATATGGTATACTGATAAAAAATCCCTTTAGGAGGATGTTTATGGCACAGGCAAGATGGATGTGGTATCCCGGCGATTTCGAGATCTATCACTCTTTTCTGCTCCACAGCAGACGCGATGAACTGGATTGGATCCACCCGGCTTTCTGGAGACAGGACGATTGCTGGCACAGTGTAAAGTTCGTCCGCGAGTATGAGCTGGACAAGCCCAAACAGATCGAAGTCCGTTTCAACGGTGTGGGACATATCAATCTTGGGACCGGCTATGAGAGCTACAGCAAATCCGGAAGCTATATGCTTCCCGCCGGCAAACATCAGATCGAGATCTGGGTGTGCCGTCAGGGCGGTCTCCCTGCCGCATATGTTTCCGGCGGCGGTGTCGACAGCGGCAGCGGCTGGATGGTCAGCTGCCACGATAACAATTTTGTTCCGGTCGGTTATTCCGATAAGTGGTATTTCTCTCCCAAGTCCGATCCCGAAGTTTTCCCTTTTGCCTATGAGCTCATTGAACCTGTTTCCACCGAAGCGGTGAACGGCGGTATTCTTTACGATTTCGGTAAAGAGACCTTCTCCCGTCTGACTGTCCGTACCTTTGACGCCCCGGTACATATCTGTTATGGCGAGTCCCGCGAAGAGGCGCTTGACCCCAAAAACTGCATCATCCGTGATGATGTTCCTGTTGCCAGCGAAAAAGAGATGAAGGCACGTGCTTTCCGCTATCTCTGGCTGAGCGATACCGCTGAAGTGAAAGCGGAATATGAATATCTTCCTCTGGAATATAAAGGCTCTTTCCGCTGCTCCGATGAGAAGATGAACCGCATCTGGGACACCTGTGCCTATACCTTCCATCTCAACAGCCGTGAGTTCTTCCTCGACGGCATCAAACGCGACCGCTGGGTATGGTCCGGTGACGCTTATCAGAGTTATCTGGTCAACGATTATATCTTTGCCGATGAGGATATCAATCGCCGCACCATCTATGCTCTTCAGGGCAAAGAGCCGGTCACCAGACACATCAACACCATTCAGGATTACTCTTTCTATTGGATCATGAGCATCGGCGAGCGCTATGTCCGTCATGGTGACCTGGAATGGGTCCGTTCCATGTGGCCTTCCATGAAGTCCAGAATGGCCTTCTGCCTCGGACGTGTCGACGAGGAGGGTCTTGTTGTGGAACGTCCCGGTGACTGG
>JAFQND010000104.1 GCA_017396055.1 Oscillospiraceae bacterium | reverse complement strand
TTTGTTTTCTCCCAGACGGTGATAGGGAAGAAGCTCGATCCGTTCGGGTCTGCCATTTTGCAGGAAAAATTCCCGCAGAGCAGTGATCTCTTCGACCGTGTCGTTGACGCCGGGGATGACCGGCACTCTGACCCAGACCGGCATGCCCATGCGGAGCAGTTTTGCCAGATTACTGAGGATCTGTTCGTTTCCGGCGCCGGTCCATTTTTGGTGGAGCCCGTCATTCATGATCTTGACGTCGTAAAGAAAGAGATCGGTAAAGGGCAGAATGCGCTCAAAGAGCGAAAAAGGACAGTTTCCCGCAGTATCTACCGCTGTATGAATACCTTCGCTTTTACAGCGCAAGAGCAATTCCATCAGAAAATCCGGCTGCAGCATACACTCTCCGCCGGAGAAGGTGATACCGCCGTCATCTCCGTAAAAATCCCGGTCGAGAAGGATCTCTTCCATGACCTGATCGGCTGTATACAGCTGTCCTTTCAGCTGCACCGCAGACCGGGGGCAAACTGCGGCACATTTGCCGCAGAGGATACACTGATCCGGCGAGGGGCAGACGGCGATGCACCTGCCGCAGTGAACACATTTGTCGGCATAGTACATCCGGACGGGCCTTGCAGACTGACTCTCGGGGTTATGACACCAGGCACACTGCAGGTTGCAGCCTTTGAAAAAGACGGTGGTCCGAAGTCCGGGACCGTCCACAAAAGAACCGTGCTCGATATCAAAGATCATACCATTTGCCATGATTTTATCCCTTCTGTGCGGTACGGTTGAGAATCTCGTCCTGCAGCTCGTCTGCCAGTCCCACAAAGGACGCGGAGAAGCCGGATACACGGACCTTCAGGCTGCGGTACTGTTCAGGCGCTTTTCTTGCAGCCAGCAGTTCTTCTTTTGAAACATAGTTCAGCTGTACATGGATACCACCCAGCTTGAAATAGGTCTCGATCATCCGGCAGACCTTGTCGAAATACTCGTCGTTGCGGATCAGAACTTCATCCAGCAGCAGATTAACAACGACAGGACCGGTACAGATGGCGGTAGGGTCCATCTGTGCTACCGATTTTAGCAGAGCTGGTATGCCTTTGCGGTCTTTTCCGCTGGCCTGACCGGTACCGACCATATAGGGCTCTCCGCGGTATCTGCCGTCGGGGGTGGCTTCGGTCATGGCGCCGTAACAGGCGTAATGGGGATTATAACCGGTCAGCGAACCGATCAGAATGTGGGCGCCGTTTTTCAGCCGGCGGCCTTTCAGATTACGATGCAGTTCGGTGGTGAAGCGGCGCGCCATCTCATCGGAGAGAGGATCACTGTTGCCGAAGAAACGGCCATCTTTTAGAATGGCATTGTGCAGGTCTTCGTCGTTTTCCCAGTTGTTTCTCATGACCTCGATCAGGTGAGCCATATCGGTGCACTTTTCGTCGTATACAAACTGTTTGATTATCGACAGCGAGTCAATAACACAGGTTTGTCCCATGATATTGGTGCCACCGACCTTGTTCTTACAGCCGCCGCGGGTGGCAGAAGTGCCGGATTCGATACAGCCTTCCAGCATAAAACAGCTGAGAATGCTGTTGTCCTGAGCGCGCATGTCATTGAACAGATTGATATACCGGATGATCTGATCGATATCCTTTTTCAGTTCTTCACAATAGATGGCAAAGAAATCTTCAAAGGTCTCACAGGCACAGACTTCTTCGGTACGGTTATACAGGGTGTTGGTCAGCGAGCGGACGATATTGGAGGTACATCCGCCCATCCAGAGCATACCGGGGAAGGCCGGTTCGTTGCATCCGACCATCGTGTAACGGATCGCTTCACCATAGGGCAGTCCGCAGTTTTCCATCAGGCTTTTCAGGCGGGGCTCATCGCTGCAGAAAGCAATGCGCTTGTTCTTGTCATTGCGCTCACAGTCCATCATGAACTTCAGCGTTTCAAAGGAAGTCTTTGCGGTCCACCGCAGCGAGATAGAAGGACGTCTCGTATCGATCTCCATCAGTGCCTCGACGATAAGCCGGGATAGTTCGTTGAATCCGTCCTCGTGGTATTCATTGTATCCGCCGATGGCAAAATGACACTCGGCCGAGCGGTCGCCATTGCTGGAGGAATAGGGAGTAAAGGCGCTGATATGGATAAAGAATTCCTGCAGCAGTTCTTTTGCTTCATCGCGGGTCAGAATGCCCTTCGCCAGGTCCTGTTTGTAGAGATCGATCAGATATCGGTCGATGGTGCCGATGCTGTCGGGCAGGAAATAGAAGCAGAAGAGAATACAATGCAGACCTTCGTAAAAGCTCTCTGCGGGTTTCATGGGCACCTTGCGGCAGGCAGCAGCGAGAGCAGCGAGTTCAACCTTTCGGACGGGGTCAGCACAGCTTTCAGCAGCTTTTTCGTGGACTTCGGCACATTTTACTGCCCAGGCGGCCACACCTTTGCAGGCAAGCTCCAGCGCTTCCAGAAATTCCGCTTTTTCTTTGTCATAACGGTATTTTTCCCTGTAGAAAGCGATGCGGGTAAAGACATCTTCCAGACCCTTTTCCAGAATGGTCCGGTAATCAGGGGCAGAGTGCTGCCATTCAAAGGTGACCAGGTTTTCACAGTAATGCTGCAGTTTATCGGGGTCAGAGACCCATGCATAGAAATGTTTTTTCGCTTCGTCAAAACGGGTGTGACCGGAGCGGGTAAAGACGTCTCCGGGGACGCCTGCACCGCCGAAACGCATCATACCGGTGAACCGGTTGGAATCGGTGAGATAGACGGTCTGTGCCCGGATAAATTCGGCGATCCGTTTGCCGTTTCGGATGGCTTCGGGCAGCGCAAGGTCAAGAGGATCATACTCCACCGGAGTCAGAGGCGGTACGATGTCCTGGTCATATACCTGTGCGGCAAGTTTATTGATTCGTTCAGACATATCATTCATCCTTTCAGGAGATCATGTTCTGCTTTCAGTTTACTAAAACGAAAGATGAATAGAAATATCCTTTTCTATCAATTTGTACTTTTCTGCACAGTTATTTTGCCATGTGCTTGATTTGAGGCAGGCTTCGCCTTATAATGAAGAGGGTGATAGTATGAACAAGGACTTTATCATTACCTCGATCGATCGCATCATCTATGTGGGAAAACAGGAATATCCCGACAGAATGACCCGGTTTGACAGCAACTTTGCCTCCAATGAACTGGTGTTCAACTTTTCGGGTACCAGTACGCTGTATTTTGACGACCAGGTGGTACAGCTGGTTCCGGATCAGATCCGGTTCATGCCAAAGGGAGAAAATCATTTGTACGAACTGGAACGGAAAATACACGGCGACTGTATCGATATTTTCTTTCAGACCGACCGTCCTGTTTCGGAAAAACTGTTTTTGCAGATGGCGGCTGAGCCGGGAATGATGGCGGGTCTGTTCCGGAAGGCTTTTTCGGTGTGGGCGGCCAAAAACGAGGGATATGTGTTTGAATGTATATCGATCCTTTACCGGATCTTTGCAGAGATGCAGAAGCAGCACTATATCCCTGAGGAAAAATACAGCCTGATCCGGCCGGCTGTGGACT
>JAFQND010000103.1 GCA_017396055.1 Oscillospiraceae bacterium | reverse complement strand
GGTTTTGATGCTCTGACCGATTTCTGGACCAGCGGTTTCGTTGCCACAGATGCGGTCGTCCGTCGGTATCACACCATCGGACAGGCGGTCAACTCCTGCAAACGCGCCGAGCGTATTCGTCCCGAGGTACGTGAACAGCCCGCAGAAGAAACTCCCGCCAAGGAAATCGAACCTGCAGCACCCGTGACCGAGCCGGAGATCGGTCCTGCGATCCGCGAAATGGCCCGTGAACAGAACGAGCAGTTCATGAAGTCTCTCGGCCTCGGCGATGAGCCTGCCGAAGAAACTCCTGCTGCGGAAATTCCCGCTCCCGAAGTACCTGTCGTCGAAGCAGTCGCTTCTGAGGAGCCTGAGATCAATGTCATCAATGTGATCGACCTGTTCTCAATGCCTTCTTCACCCAAGAAGAGAAAAACAGTTCCCAGACCCGTTTCCCGTTCTGACCGCCGCCATGCCGAAAAGGCTGAGCCGGTGAAAGAAGAACCTGTCCTTTCCGATGAACCCGCAGCAATGCCTGTCACCGATACGGTTTCCGAACCTGTCGCAGCATCAGAGCCTGTCGAAGAAGTGACCCCCGCAGCCGAAACTCCTGTGACTGAAGCTCCCGTGGCTGAAACTCCTGTGTCCGAGCCTGTTTCCAGAAAGGAAAAGCCTTCCCGTAAGAAGAAAGCACCCAGAAAGGAAAAGCCTGCTCCCGCAAAGGAAAAGAAAGCTGCCGAAGCGCCTGCTGAGGAGACAGCACCGGCACCTGTCGAGGTGACAATGCCTGCCGAAACGCCCGCTGCTCCCGCTGAAGAAAAGCTTTCAAAGATCGTTGCGGCACTGCCTTCCGCGCTCTCCGAAATGGTGACCGATGTGCAGAAGATCGCTGCCGATGTGGTTGTTTCCAAGGGCAAACAAGACTTTTATCGGGAGATCATCCGTCAGTACGGTCAGAAGAAAGGCCTGGAGATCTATAAGATCGTCAAGTCGGAATACTCGAACCTGAAAAAACTGGCTGACAGCCAGTAAAAAAGAACCCGGACCTTCGCAGGGAAGATCCGGGGATTTTTTATTCTTCAGGCGTACAGTTCAAAAGGGGCTTGAAAGCCGCAGGATAACGGATAACACCGCTGACGCCTTTCAGTGCTCCGGGAACCAGTTCCAGTACGCGAAGCTGCTGACCGGGTACGGGGTCGGGACGGAAGATATGATGTTCTCTTGCCAGCTTAAAACCGAAACGGTCATAGTAAGGGCCGCCGTAGACCAGCATGATCCTGTCGCCCCGTTCTTTGCACCGGCGGATGCCTTCGGTGACGAGTTTTGTGCCGAAACCGCCCGAGCGGTGTTCTTCCAGTACGGCGAGGGGAGCCAGCACCACCGCAGGGACAGAATTTACCGTATCCTCGACTGTGACATGGGTGAACATCACATGGCCGACAGCGCCTTCTCCAAAGTCGGCGACCAGCGAAAAATCGGGATCAAAAGAAGCGGTATCCCGCAGTCTGCGGATGAGAAGAGCCTCCCAGTCATGGCCGAAGGCAAGGGTATGGATGCGGTCGATGGCGGCAAAGTCCGCCGGTGTTTCGCTTCTGATCATGTTTTGCGTCCTCCATATCATCGGTATTTTGTTCTGTGCCCATTTTATCACATCATTTCCGGTATGGCAAGAGCCGAAATCAGAGCCTGCGTCAGACGGCATTCTGCATGATATAATCGGATGCTTTTTGTACATTCATACGAAAATGAAAGACGAAATCACTTTTTACATCTGGAAAGGGGATTTTGCGGACCCCATAAAAGTCTTTATCTGAAGATTTCGGTCTCCGTTCAGACCAAAGCGGTGCAGACAGGAGGAAATAGGCGTTTTTCTTGCCATCGTCTGTAAACTGTGATAAAATTAAATAGTACCCCTTTATAAATAGAACCCTCTTTATTTGATCATCCGACGAAAGGAACAGTATATGAACCTGAAAGATAAACTGGAACCCCTTCTTCTGAAGGTACAAAAGCCCGCACGCTATATCGGCGGTGAGCTGCACAGTGTGGTCAAAGACCCCGCCGCTGTGGATTTCCGTATTGCCCTTTGTTTCCCCGACACCGATGAGATCGGCATGTCCCATCTGGGCCATAAGATCCTGTATGATATCATCAATGCCGACGAACACTGCTGGGCCGAGCGTGCCTATGCTCCCTGGATCGATTTTGAAAAGCTGATGCGGGAAAACGATATTCCCCTGTACGGTCTTGAGAGTCTTTCTCCCATGGCGGAGTTTGACGTGATGGGTTTCTCGCTGCAGTATGAGCTTTCTTATACCAATGTGCTGAATATGATCGACCTTGCCGGATTTGACCCCAGAAGAGAATTCCGCGGCGAGGATGCTCCTCTGATCATTGCGGGCGGTCCCTGTGCCGTCAACCCCGAACCTCTGGCTGATTTTATCGACCTGTTCCAGATCGGTGAGGGCGAAGAGATGATGATGGAGATGATCGAGCTCTATCGTGCCCATAAGAAAAAAGGTTATAAAAAGGCTGACTTCCTCCGCGAAGCGGCCCAGATCCCCGGTATATATGTTCCTTCTCTGTATGATGTGGAATATAAAGAGGACGGCACTATTGCCTCTGTGACTCCGAAGGACGGCGCCCCCGAGAAGGTCGTCAAGCGGATCGTACAGGATATGTCTTCGGCAAAATATCCCGAGACTTTTATTGTTCCTTATATTGAGACTGTCCATGACCGCGCTGTGCTGGAAGTCATGCGCGGCTGTATCCGCGGCTGCCGCTTCTGTCAGGCAGGTTTTATTTATCGTCCCATGCGGGCGAAAGACCCCGATGTTCTCTGCCGTCAGGGCAAGAGTCTTTGTGAGTCCACCGGTTATGATGAGATGTCTCTTTCTTCTCTGTCCACTTCTGACCATCCTCAGGTGGAAGAGCTTCTCGACCGGATGATCGATTATACCAATGAGCAGAAGATCAGCCTTTCGCTGCCGTCGCTGCGTGTGGATAATTTCTCTGAATCGCTGCTGGAGAATATCTCGAATATCCGCAAATCCGGTCTGACCATTGCTCCCGAAGCCGGCAACCATCGAATGCGCGATGTCATCAACAAAAACGTCGACGAACAGGAGATCTTCGATACCTGTCGTATCGCCTTTGAGGGCGGTTATACTTCGGTCAAGCTTTACTTCATGTCCAGCCTGCCCACCGAGACGGTGGAAGATGTTCTCGATATCGGCCGTCTCGCCCAGAAAATCGTTGAGATGTATTTCAGCCTGGAAAAGCGCCCCCGCAAGATGGTCAATGTTTCCATCAGTGTGGCAGTATTCGTTCCCAAATGCTTTACTCCCTTCCAGTGGGTGGGACAGGATACCTTCGAAATGGTCGAAGAAAAGCAGAAAGCCCTTGTCGATTCCATCCGCAGCCGCAAAATCAGTGTTGCCTGGCATGATGTTCATACTTCTGTGCTGGAAGGTGTCTTTGCAAGAGGCGACCGCAAGCTGGGCGCTGCCCTTTATAATGCCTGGAAAAACGGCTGTACCTTTGACAGCTGGACCGAAACCTTCTGTTATGACAAATGGGTCAAGGCCATCGCCGATGCCGGTCTGACCATGGAATTCTATGCGAGCCGTACCCGTGACCTGGACGAGATCCTGCCCTGGGATATGATCGATGTGGGCGTTTCCAAAGAATTCCTCAAGCGCGAGTGGGAAAAGGCACAGTGTGCCGAGACCACCAGAAACTGCCGTGAGCAGTGTGCAAACTGCGGTGCAGCAAAGCTGATGACCTGCAAGAAGGGAGCTGTTTGTTTTGAGTAAGGCAAGAGTGATCGCCGTTGAAGGCGGCAATATTTTCGAATACCGCACCTTCTTCAAAAAGACAGGCAGAGCCAAGTATATCTCTCATCTGGATCTTTACCGCACTATCCAGCGCTCTTTCCAGCGGGCAAAGCTTCCTGTCTGGCATACGCTGGGTTATAATCCCCATATTTATCTGACCTTCTCGATGCCCATCTCTCTGGGCTACGAGGGCGTGAACGAGAGTTTTGATTTTCGTCTTGTCACCGACATGGAACCGGATGAAGTCATCAGAAGACTCAATGATGCTCTGCCCGAGGGCATCGTTGTCACCGGGATCGCTGCTCCCGCCCATAAGCCCGAGGTCATCGCCAGAGCTGAGTACAGCCTTCTTCTGTCCGGAAAGGGCTTTGACGGCGAGACTCTTCTGACAAAATGGCAGGAATTTATGGCGCAGCCCGAGATCATGGCCGAAAAACGCAGCAAGAAGGGCATCAAAACGGTCGATCTGAAAACGATGATCCACGGTGTTTCCGCGCAAAAAGAGGGAAATGCGCTCAGCCTCGGCCTGACCCTCACCGCCGGGATCAACCTGAACCTGAATCCCACCCTTGTAACCGACACCTTTGCCGCCTGGGCGGGCTTTGAAGCAGATTATCACAGCATCCGCCGCGATCGTATCCTCTGTGAGGACGGCAGCGAGTTTTGTTGATCCGGTTCTCTGTTTTCAGTCATAGCCGGCAGCTGAAAGAAGGAAAACGATGTATACAAAAGATGATTTTCCGGAACGGTTTATCAGAGCGGTTCGGCTGAACAGCAGAGAGGGATTGGGCTATGCGGCCGATATCCCGGTGATCCGGCATCTTTCCAGACTGGAGTTTTCGGAAAATGTCACTTTCCTGGTCGGTGAGAACGGTTCGGGAAAATCCACCCTGCTGGAAGGCATCGCCGTAGCAGCGGGCTTCAATCCCGAGGGAGGCACGCTCAATTTCAGCTTCAGCACCAACGACACCCATTCGGGACTTTATCGGGCGCTGACCCTTGAGCGGGGTATCCGCAGGCCGAAAGACGGATATTTTCTTCGGGCAGAGAGTTTTTACAATGCCGCCACCTATCTGGAAAACGTGGATGATGTCCCGTGGCTTCCCAGTGTGTTTGAATCCTACGGCGGCAAATCCCTGCACGCCCAGTCTCACGGTGAGAGTTTTATGGCCCTCTGTCTCAACCGCTTCGGCGGGAAGGGGCTTTATCTTCTCGACGAGCCGGAGGCTGCCCTTTCCCCACAGAATCAGCTGGCACTTCTGTCAAGGATCCATTCCCTTGCCGCCGACGGAAGCCAGTTTATCATTGCCACTCATTCGCCGATCCTGATGGCCTGTCCCGATGCTGTGATCTATGTGATCGACGAAGACGGCATCCGTGAGACCCCTTACCGGGAGACGGCACATGTTCAGCTGACAAGATCTTTTCTGGAAAATCCGGAACGGATGCTCAGATATTTGCTGGAGGAATGAAAATGTATACGAAAAACGATCTGCTTTGCAGCCTGCGGGCAATGGGTATCTGTGCTTCTGATACGCTGCTCGTTCACTCTTCCTATAAATCGCTGGGTCAGGTGGAGGGTGGTCCCGACACGGTTCTGGACGCTCTGTCGGAGCTTGTAGAGGACGGCATGCTGATCTTCCCGACCCATACCTGGGACAAGATCGGTCCCGATACTCCCTTTGACCCCGAAAGCTCTGCGTCCTGCTGCGGCATTCTCAGCGAGATGTTCCGTAAACGCGCAGGTGTCGTCCGGTCGCTGCATTACTCCCATTCGGTGGCGGTAAAGGGAAAACGCGCTGCCGAATTTGCTGCCGGTGAGGAAACAGCTCTGACTCCCGCGCCGAGAAATGGCTGCTGGGGCCGGCTTTATGATGAAGATGCGTGGCTTTTGTTCCTCGGCTGCGGCATCCGGTACAATACCTTCCTGCACAGCATCGAGGAATGGGAAGATATCCCCGACCGGCTGGGCAAACCCTTCAAAGTGGACACCATCATGCCGGACGGCAGAGTACTCACCCGTCATGTACAGGGACATTGGTCCAGCTTCGGCGATGTTTCGGCCACCTTCGGCAAGCTTGAGCTGCCGCTTTTACAGAAAAAGCTGGTAAAATTCGGTTATGTGGGCGATGCTCCTTCGTTTTTGATGCGGGCGAGAGATGTGGCCGACCTGACGGTCGAATTCCTCAGAAAAGATCCGAATCTCTTTGGCAAATGGGATCAGATCCCCAACGAATGGTTCCGATAAAGGAGAAGAAACGATGTTTATTATCAGAAAGACCACCGCAGAAGAAATGCTGGAGTTCTGGAACGGCCGCTTTGCTGATTTCAGAGAGCGTATCTGTGCCGATGTGGAAGCCGGCAGAGAAGAATGCTGGATGATCCGGGATGAAGAAGCGGATAAATGGATCGGTGAGCTGCATATCGTCTGGGACAAGCCGGACTGCCCCTGGGCAGCCAATGGCAGCGATACCGCTTCTCTGGAAGCTTTCCGCATCGAGCCGGAATATCAGGGAAGACGTCTTGGCACCATGCTCATGGGACGCTGTGTCAACCGCATCCGTGAAAAAGGCTGTACCCGTGCGACCATCGGCGCAGATGACGCGGACGAAAGACTGGGAAAAATGTATCAGAAATGGGGATTCACGACCCCTGTCAGAGAAGACGCTCTCGACTTTATCGATGATGACGGAAAACCCGCCCATCTGACCTATGTGCTCTATGCCAACGAAGATGTCATGCACAAGGGAATCGGTCTTGCCGACGGTACTTCTGCCGAAGAAACGCTGACGATCTTTGATGAAGAGGGAAACCCCATCGGCTTTGCCCCCAGAGCAGAAGCCCATCTCAAGGGACTGCGTCATCATACCATCCATATCTGGATCGCAGAAAAACGCGAAGACGGCTGGTGGCTCTGGTTCCAGCAGCGTGCTTTTGATAAAAAGGATTTTCCCGGCATGTATGATACCGCTGTCGGCGGTCATGTGGGTCATGGAGAAGATGTGCGCCTTGCCGCTGTGCGTGAGACCGGTGAGGAGATCGGCCTTGCCTGTAAAGACGAAGATCTTCATTATCTGGGAGACCAGTGGGCAACCACCATTCTTCCCGGCTTTTATGACAAAGAGATCAGCCGCGTGTTCGTGGTTATTTCGAAAGAACCTCATTTTGACCCCGGTGTGGAGGTCGCAAGAATGGTTCGGGTACGGGCAAAGGATTTCAAGGCCATGACCGACGGTGCCGAGACGATTTTCTCAGTGGACCATCTGGGAAAAGAAGAAGAGCTGCCCAGAAGAGACTGGTGTCTGCATGCGGATGAGTTCAACACCTTCATCCTGCCGGCTCTCGAAAAAATGTAAGGAGAATTTTCATGTTCCGTGAACTGACAAGAAAACAGAAGGCACTTCCCATGGATGAATGCATGGAGCTTCTGAAAAACGAAAAGCGCGGTATTCTTTCTGTGATCGGTGATGACGGCTATCCCTATGGTATGCCGATGAATTACTGGGTCGATGAGGAAGGCTGCATCTGGTTTCACTGCGGAAAAGAAAAGAGCCATCGGACCGACGCTCTGAAAAATTGCAGCAAAGTATCTTTCTGCGTCTGTGAACAGGGAACTCCCGTGGAGGGAGACTGGGCGCTGATCGTACGCAGTGTTATTGTTTTCGGCTGCATCAAGATCATTGACGACGCAGAAATGATCGCCGATATCTGTTATAAGCTCAGCCGGCAGTTTACGGATGATGAGAACTATATTCAGAAAGAGATCAATGCTTTCGGCCCGAAGACTTTGCTTTTGCGGCTGAAGCCGGAACATATCAGCGGAAAAAGAGTAAAAGAATCCTGACAGGAAAGGAGAGCCCTATGAAACGAAAACTCTTTCATATGGATGCAAACGGCATTACAGAGGGTGTCATCTGGAAACAGATGATTTTGTACTGTCTGCCTATCATGTTGGGCACGCTGTTCCAACAGCTGTATAACACCGTTGACGCGGTGATCGTCGGCAATTTTGTCGGCAAGGAAGCTCTGGCTGCGGTAGGCGGCGCCACCGGCAATCTGATCAATCTGCTGGTGGGACTTTTTGTCGGTCTTGCATCAGGCGCCACGGTCGTTATCTCACAGTACTATGGTGCAGGTGATATCAGAGGGGTATCGAAAGCTGTTCATACCGCTGCGGCTCTGGCTGTCTGGGGAAGCTTTATCCTGATGGCGATCGGCTTCGGGCTTTCTCCCGTACTGCTGCGGTCGATGAATACACCGGAAGATATCATGCCCCATGCGATGACGTATATCTTTATTTTCTTCGGCGGCACGATCTTTTCAATGATCTATAACATCGGCTCGGGTATTCTCAGAGCGGTGGGCGATTCCAAAAGGCCGCTGTATTATCTGATCGTTTGCTGTGCGGTCAACACGGTACTGGACCTTCTTTTTGTGGCAGTGTTCAAATGGGGCGTGGCAGGCGCTGCGCTGGCGACGGTCGTTGCTCAGGCCGTCAGCTCGGTACTGGTGCTTGTGGCTCTTGTGAAGACCGAACTCGCTTACCGGCTGAATATCAAAGCCATCAGGATTGATCCGGTGATCCTGAAGGATATCGTCCGGATCGGTATCCCCGCAGGTCTTCAGTCACTGATGTATTCTTCGTCCAACCTGATCGTTCAGTCCAAGATCAATGGCTTCGGAACTGATGTTGTGGCCGCATGGACCGCCTTCGGCAAACTGGATGCCTTCTTCTGGATGATCGTCAGCGCTTTTGGTATCTCGATCACCACTTTTGTGGGACAGAATTTCGGCGCCAGAAAATATGACCGTATGCGCAAAAGCGTGCGGACCGGCATGGCAATGAACGCCATCGCCACCGTGATCGTAAGTGTATTGTTTGTGACCGTGGGAAAATACCTGTATATGCTGTTCACCCAGGATGCCAATGTCATTGAGATCGGTGTGCGGATGGTACGGTTCCAGGCTCCCTGGTACATCACCTATATCTGTATCGAGCTGCTGGCGGGCGCTGTACGCGGTGCAGGCGACTCCTTCATCCCCACTGTGCTGACCGGTGTCGGCATCTGTGTCCTTCGTATCAGCTGGCTTTTGTTCGTTGTGCCGCTCAGACCCGAACTGACGATGGTCATGGCGAGCTTCCCCATCACATGGGTGATCACTTCGACGATGTTTGTCATCTATTATCTGCGCGGAGGCTGGCTGAAACGGCGGATCAAAGCCGTTCACGGCGAGGAAGAGCTCACGCGGTATCTGGCGGAGGAAAAATAAGTTTTCATCCGGATCTGAGATCCCGTCCGAGATATCGGGCGGGATTTTTCTTGACGGTGCCGGACAGATAAACTATAATCAGAATAGACAAGCGGAAAGGATGGATACATGTGATCAGTCAGGATATCAGAAAGATCGCCCCTGAGATGGACCCTCTCCGGATGGGCATGGGCTGGACTGCAGAGGACCTCTGTAAGCCGCAGATCATGGTGGAGAGCACTTTTGGCGACAGCCATCCGGGAAGCGGCCATCTTCTCTCACTGACCGAACAGGCCATGAAGGGCATTTATGACGCCGGCGGCAGAGGAGCGAGATATTTTACCACCGATATCTGTGACGGTATGGCACAGGGTCATGACGGCATCAATTACTCCCTCGCTTCGAGAGATATGATCTGCAATATGATCGAGATCCACGAAAAAGCGACGCCCTTTGACGGAGCCGTGTTTATCTCCAGCTGTGACAAGGCTGTCCCGGCCCATCTGATGGCCATCGGCAGATGCGACGTACCGTCTATTCTGGTGACCGGCGGTGTTATGGAGGCGGGCCCCGACCTTCTGACACTGGAACAGATCGGCAAATACAGCGCCATGAAAGAAAGAAGCGAGATCAGCGAGGAGCAGCTGACATGGTATAAGCATCATGCCTGTCCTTCCTGCGGAGCGTGTTCGTTTATGGGCACCGCTTCCACCATGCAGATCATGGGCGAGGCGCTGGGACTGATGCTTCCCGGCAGCGCACTGATGCCGGCCACCTGTGAGGATCTTCAGGATGTCGCCCGCAGAGCAGGCCGACAGGTCATTGAACTGGCAAAAATGGGGCTGACTCCCCGGAAAATGGTGACGATGAAGTCTTTCGAGAACGCGGTCATGGTCCATGCGGCCATCTCCGGCTCGACCAATTCGCTGCTGCATATTCCTGCGGCGGCAAAGGAGTTTGGTCTTTATCTGGATGCAGAGGCGTTCGACCGGCTGCACCGGAACGCAAGATATCTTCTGGATATCCGTCCGGCGGGAAAATGGCCGGCAGAGTATTTCTATTATGCAGGCGGCGTCCCCCGTATCATGGAGGAGATCCGGCCGATGCTGCATCTTGATGTGATGACCGTCACCGGAAAGACTCTGGGGGAAAATCTGGACGAGCTGAAGAAAAACGGCTATTATGAGCGCTGCGACGCCCTTCTGAAGAAGACCGGCCTCAACTGGCAGGATGTGATCCGTCCCTATGAAGACCCCATCGGAAAAGACGGCGCCATTGCCATTCTGAAGGGAAATCTTGCACCGGAGGGTGCTGTTGTCAAGCATAGTGCCGTGCCGAAGGAGATGTTCCGAGCGACTCTTTGCGCCCGTCCCTTTGACAGCGAAGAGGAAGCCATCAAGGCAGTTCTGACCCGTCAGATCCGGCCCGGAGATGCGGTGTTTATCCGTTATGAGGGACCAAAAGGCAGCGGTATGCCGGAGATGTTCTATACCACCGAAGCAATTTCGTCCGACCCGGAACTGGCGGCATCCATCGCGCTGATCACTGACGGACGATTCTCCGGCGCCTCGAAAGGTCCCGCCATCGGTCATGTTTCGCCCGAAGCGGCGTCAGGTGGTCCTATCGCGCTGGTGGAGGAGGGAGATCTGATCCGGATCGATATTCCTGAGAGAGTGCTTGAAGTTGTAGGTGTGAACGGAGAGGAAAAGTCTCCCGAAGAGATGGAAGCCATCCTCGAAGAGAGAAGATCCCGCTGGCAGCCCCGCGCAGCGAAATATGAGAGCGGTGTGCTGAAACTGTTTTCTGAGCATGCGGTCTCGCCGATGCTTGGAGGGTATATGAAGTAAAGGTGCGGCAGATACGCTGTGCAAAAATTAAGCCGAAACGCGCAAAATCTAAGATCGGATCAGCCGGGAAAGCATGGTATAATATAGTCAGGAAGAAAATTCAACACCGGACTGTATAAAAAGGAGGATCCTTTATGGCAGAGATTTTCGAAAGTATCAGAAATTTCTTCGGCAGAATGGCTGTCGCCGTGAGGAGAATCAGCCCGAAAAAGGCAAAGGAAGCTGATGTTCCTTCGGAGGGGACTGCTTCGAGGGAGACCGCGTTTGCAGAGGTGGCACACAGAGTAATAGAAGATGTACGTAAAGTGTAAGGAGAGAAAACCTATGTCAAAACTTCTGGAAGAAATCAAAGAGATCGTCAGAGAGACCGCAGCCATCATGCTGGAAGTTACTCCCGAAGCGCTGGAGGTAGCAGCGAAAGAGGGACACGGCAATTTCGTCACCGATTATGACGTCAGAGTGCAGAAGATGCTGTTCGAGCGGCTGGAAAAGGTGCTGCCCGAAGCGGAATTCCTCGGCGAAGAGGGAGAGGGCGACAAGGTCGTCGGCGCAGGCTATACCTTTATCATCGACCCCATCGACGGCACCTCCAATTTCATCTGCGGCTATGGGCACAGTGCCATCTCGGTGGCGCTTGCGCTGGATGGTGAGTTTGTCATCGGCGTGGTATACAATCCTTACCGGGACGAGATGTACTGGGCAGAGAAGGGCGAAGGCTCTTTCCTGAACGGAAGAAAACTGACGATGGTCGATCGCCCGATGGAAAAAGGACTGGTCGCCTGCGGCACTGCACCCTACCGTCTTGACCTGACCGACAAGACCTTTGATACGATGAAGAAAGTCTTCCTCAACAGCATGGATCTGCGCAGAGTGGGCTCTGCGGCACTGGACCTCTGCTTTACTGCGGCGAACCGCAATGTTCTTTTCTTCGAGTGGGTGCAGATGCCTTGGGATTATGCGGCGGCATCGCTGCTGATCACCGAAGCGGGCGGCGTTTTCTCCCAGATGGACGGCAGCCCCGTCAAACCTGGCGATATCTGCTCGATCCTGGCAGGCACCAAAACTGCGGTGGAAGATTTCCACAGGGTGACCGGAATCTAAAAAGCTTTTCTGTGAAGGCATAAGAGATTTGAATTTGCTAAGGAGGAAAAAATATGAAGTGTCCGTATTGTCAGAAAGAGATGACAGCCGGTTTTATCAAGAGCAGTCATCATATGGCTTGGGATCAGAAAAGAGAATCTGGATTTTTCCTTGAAGGCATCAGGCTGACCAAAAACAGCATTGAAAACGTATTCAAAGGCAATGCTGTCAGCTCACATTATTGCAGCAACTGCAGGAAAATAATTGTATCTCTTGAAGAAAACGGTATCTGAAGACTCCTTAATATGCTCGTCATGAAAAAAGGCTCCCGGAAAGGGAGCCTTTTTTTCTGTTTATCAGAAACCTTCAAAGGTAAGATATCCCGCTTTGCCCAGCATTTCGGTGTAG
>JAFQND010000102.1 GCA_017396055.1 Oscillospiraceae bacterium | reverse complement strand
CCTCACACCGGCCTTCTGGAATTCAAAAATGTCATTCGTCCCCTGCGCGTGACCAAAAACGACGACGGTACTCTGACCTTCTCCAACACCATGGACTTTGTCAATCTGAAAGACTATCTGACTCTGGAGTGGGAAGTTCTGACCGATGGCGATGTGACTGCTTTCGGCGAAGTCTCCGAAGATCTGCTGGATATCGAGCCCCACAAGACCAAGACCGTCTCGCTGAAACTGCCTGTCGATACCGCCAAAGCCTGCTCTGTACTGTTCGTCAGCAGACTGAAGGAAGACAGCGATCTTCTGAGCGTCGGTCATGAACTGGGCATTGATCAGATCATCTATTCCGAAGGTGATCCCGCTGCAGCAAGACGTCCTCTGCCCATTGAAGGCGGCGAGATCTCCGTCTGTGAGGATGACACCCGCATTGTGGTCAAAGGCAGCTGCTTCCGCTATGTCTTCAGCAAAAAGAACGGTCTCTTCACCGAGATGACCTTTGATCAGCGCAATCTTCTGACCGCTCCGATGGAACTGAACATCTGGCGCGCGCCCACCGACAACGACCGCAACGTTCGTCTTCTGTGGCAGGAAGTTGGTTACAACCGTCCCGTTGTCCGCGCTTACTCCGCCAAAGTCGTCAAGGGTGAAAAGGCTGTTGAGATCCATACTGATATCTCTGTTTCTGCTATTTACATCCGCAAGTTCCTCACCGCTGATGTGGTCTGGACCATTACCGACGGCGGCGCCGTTTCTGTAAAGATGGATGTAAAACGTGATACCGAGTTCCCCTTCCTGCCCAGATTCGGTCTGAGACTGAGACTGCCCAAGGCAATGGATCAGGTGGAATACTATGGCTACGGCCCCTTCGAGAGCTATATTGACAAGCGCCGCGCAAGCTGGCTGGGTCACTTTGAAGGTGAGGTCAAGGACTTCCATGAGGATTATCTGAAGCCTCAGGAGAACGGCAGCCATTACGGTTGTGCCTATGTTGCCGTACGCGACGGTGAAAACGGCCTGTTCGCTTCCGGTAAGGGCTTCTCGTTCAACGTTTCTCCCTATACCCAGGAAGAACTGACCACCAAAAAGCACAACTTTGAATTGGAAGAATCCGGTGATACCATTCTCTGTCTCGACTATATCCAGAGCGGTATCGGCTCCAACTCCTGCGGACCTTCTCTTGCACCCGAATATCGCTTCGATGCTGAGAGCTTCACCTTTGAACTGGAACTGATCCCCACCAAGGCATAATTTCTCAGAACCCCTGACCAATAGTCGGGGGTTCTTTCTGTTTATTTGCCAATTGACCGACGCGTCCTCCGATGTTATACTGAAAAGGAAAGCTGACTAGGAGGCTTATACCATGTCAAATGCATACTGGATCTGGCGGGAAGAACCCGCTTTGCAGAATGAAACTGCCCGTTTTCGCAGAACATTCTCACTGACCGAAAAACCTAAAACAGCGAATATCACCATATCTGCTCATCATTATTTCAAACTGTGGGTCAACGGCAAAAGAGTCAACGGTATTTCATCTCCTGCTCCCAGTGTTTTTCAGAAGCACAAACTGACCCTGACATATGAAATCACCGATCTGCTGACCGAAGGCGAAAATGTACTGGCATTCACCGTTCTCTGGCTGGATGGCGGCGCACAGAACCGCACCCGCGGTTGTGCGGGACTTTACTTCAGGATGGAGGCAGAGCTCTCTGACAGTGTTGTAACGGTCTGTTCGGATGAACACTGCCGCTGTTCCGGAGTGAGCGAATATATCCCCCATCTTCCTATGCGGGAAAAGAGAGAATTGACCGGTTCCACCCGGGTCGATCTTTCCCGGATCGAAAAAGATTGGGACAAACCCGGTTTTGACGATTCCGGCTGGGAAAAAGCGGTGATCTCTCCTGCAGAGTATCTGGTTGGTGAACTGATTCCCCAGGAGATCCCCGATGGAGAAGTCAAAGAGGAATGGCAGCCCGAACTGATTCACACTGAAAAAGACTTCCGGCTGT
>JAFQND010000009.1 GCA_017396055.1 Oscillospiraceae bacterium | reverse complement strand
GTTTTACCTTTATTCTTCTCGCCGTCATCATCGCCGCCGGCATCTATCTTTTCTCGATCATCAAAGAACTGAATATCGTCGACTTCTCTGACAATGACGCCGACCTGGGCATCACGCCTCCCGCCTCTTCCGAAACAGCGCCGGAAGCCTCTTCCCAGCCGGAGGAGAACGGTCTGGGCGACGACGGTATCGTCAATATCGCCCTGTTCGGTGTTGACCAGCGGGAGGGCGAGACCGCCTTCCGCTCGGACGCGATCATCATTCTCTCGATCGACAAAGCCGATGCACAGCTGAAAATGTCCACCGTCATGCGCGACACCCTCGTCACCATCGAGGGCTACGGCGACAACAAGATCACCAAGGCCTATTTCTACGGCGGCCCCGAACTGGCGGTCAAAACCTTAAACCAGAACTTTGATCTGGATATCCGCGAATATGCCACCGTCAATTTCCAGCAGATGGCCACCATCATCGATGCGGTGGGCGGCGTGGAGATCGAGCTTTCCGCCGCCGAGGTGGAGAGCGCCAACCACAATATCTGGGAACAGTCGGAAGTGGCCGGCCTCGAACCGGATTACATCGCCGGCCCCGGCCTTCAGACCCTCAACGGCACCCAGGCGGTGGGCTATGCCCGTATCCGCTATGTGGGCAACGCCGACTTTGAGCGCACCTCCCGCCAGAGAGAAGTACTGAGAGCGGTATTCGACAAGGCACTGAAGATGAACCCGCTGCAGTATCCCGAGTTTGCCCGCAAGATGCTGCCGCTGATCGAGACCTCGCTGGATCTGGGTGATATCCTTTCGCTGGCGGATATCATGCTGAAAAAGCCCACGCTGGAGGATGTTCGATTCCCCACCAACGCCGACCTTGTCGGCAACGGCTCGATCACCGTAAACGGCGAGAACTGTCTCAACGTCAATCTGGAAACGATGACCGAAAAGCTGCACGGCTTTATTTATGAGGATATCGACCCCACCACCGACGCCGACAGAAAGTCGAATGGAGATTGAGTTGTCAGTTATCAGTTGCGAAAGCCATCAGGTCATACGTTCATCGTACCGTATTCAATAACTGAAAACTGAAGGCTGCCAACTGAAAAAGCCTCCCAAAAGGGAGGCTTTTTTCTTTTCTTCACGCGCCTGCCGGAATGGCACTCACGTGCAAGAATGGCGTTCATCCAACCGCGAAGCGGTTATGACGAAGTCGGAAGACTTCGAGACATTCTTGCCAATGGAAATGTCTTCAGACATTTCCAAGGGTGATTTTTGCGCTTTGAACAGTGGGTACGACAGGGCGGGCAGCCTTGTCATAGATGGGGTTGCCTTCGGTGTGTTCCCGGTTGACGCCCATGAACATGGTGCTCTCCATGCCGTCGATGGTGATGGTGGTGCCCTCCAGGGTGATGACCGCGTGGATGGGGTCGTCATAGATGACGGTGTGGTTTGCAAGGCTGTACTGCTCACAGATCTCTGCGGGATAGAGGTTATGCTCTGTGGGCAGCCAGTCGTAAGACGCCGAGTTCAGCTCGAAATACAGCACGCCGTCCAGGATTCTCAGATTATCCCGGTGATGGTGGCCGTTGATGCACATGATGACGCTGTGGGGTTTCTTTTTGTTGGCGTCGTTGATGATCTTCAGCACTTCTTCCTTGTTGTGGATGCCGTCGGGGCGCTCAAAGCTCTCGTGGCTGATCAATACACAGGGACCGGGGGCAGTTTCAATGGTCTCCTTCAGCCAGCTAAGCTGATCCGGGGGCATCCAGTCCCGCAGGTCGGGCCAGGCATAATAGTTGCCCAGATCAAAGTGGACATACTCATCCCCCACTTTGCAGTAGTTTGGGTCACAGATGATAAACCGATAGCCGCCCTCGTCAAAGAAATAATGTCCGTCAGGCATGTGATACATCTTTAAGGTCTCTGCATAGGAGGTCTTGTCCGAATCGTGGTTGCCAAGGCAGTGATAGGTGGGAATGGGAAAATCCTCGTACATCTTCACATAGTCGGGCACAAGGCTGGGTCCGTGGCAGAAATCGCCGGCGTGGATGACAAAGCTGCATCCTTCCTTTACGGCGCGGTCGCGGATAAACTCCAGATCTTCGACGGTTCCCGCCAGAAAGACACCGGGATAATGGTGCAGGTCGGCAAATACGGAAAATTTCATGGTTTGTCCTCCTTTGTTATGTAAGGCCAAGCTGCTCTGCCAGATCGATACAGCGGGCGCTCAGCTCATCCTGTTCTTTGTCGGTCATGGCCGCGACCTCCTCGCGGGCACGGCGCATCATTTCTTTCGGAAGAGAAAAGAGACAAAACTCAAAGGCACCGTCTTCCACACAGACGGCGTCGGCTCCTTTGGGGAAATGTACATCGCAAAGCCAGCCGCAGTCCTCAAAAGCCCATGCTTCGATCTTTTCCAGACTTTCCGGCAGAAAGACCTCTTTCAGAGACTGCTGGGAGGCAAAGGCACACCGGCCGATGACCCGTACCCCTTCCTTCACCCGGCAGACTTCCCTGTCGCGGGGAGCAAAAATGAGCTTTTCGCCGGATCTGTCATAGATAAACCCGTCCTCTTCGAGATAGGCGGGATGGCTGTCCGATACTCTGAACCGCAGCGCGCCGGTGGATGGGCCCCACACGGTATACCCATCCAGATCATCAAAGCCGTCCGGCAGATAAACGGTCCTGTTGCCGCAGAATACGCCCGACAGCTCTGTGAGTCCCTCCGGCAGGATGATCTCATCTGTTTCGGGCCCGCTGAAAAAGGCGCTGCTGTCTACAGAGGTCACCTTCCGTCCGTTCACTTCGTCCGGGATACGCACCGTCTTTTCTTTGCGCGCACAGCAGACCAGTTCCAGCGTGCCGTCCTCTTTTTTGAGATAGAGGCAGCCGTCATCCGAAAGGTAGTTCTCGTTCTCAGGTCCTGCGATATATCCTTTGAAAGCGGGACAGCCATCCGGAAGGAGCTCTCCCTTTGCCTCAAACCAGTCGGGCAGGGTGACGGTCTCCAGCTTCGGGCAATCTTTCACAGGGCGGAAGCCCGACCACCAGTCCAGCACCCTGTTGCGGATCCACACGCCCGGCTCAAAGATCAGGTGTCGGAGATTCGGCATGTCTTCGAAGACCCGATACTTCATCGTCACACGAAATCCGTCGGCCGTGTCTGGCACGGTGATTGTTTCGGCGTCGCTTTCGCAGTCGTAGAGAACCGCCTGCCGGTAATTTTCGACGTAATAGAAAAGGCCGTCCTTTTCAAAATGGTCGCCGGGGTTTCGTTTCATCGAAAAGTCTCCTTTCACCAGCGGTTCAGCCCGGGGTCGGGACCAAAGAGCAGAGAGCCGTCATAGTCATTACTGAAAAGTTCGGCCTGTTCGGGAATACTCGGTTCTTCCAGCGCGCCGCAGTCCCAGAAGGCGCCCATGCCGATATGCTCCAGCTCATAGGGCATTCTCAGGGTTTCGAGTTTTTCACAGCCGTAAAAGGCCTTTTCGCCGATGGTGTGCATCCCAAAGGGCAGATAAACCTCCCGAAGATCGGAACAGCAGGAAAATGCCTCATCGCCGATGGTCAGCACACTGTCGGGAACGGTCACCTTCTCCAGTACCGTGCGGTCGGCAAATGCGCCGGCCTCAATGATCTCCACCCCGTCGGGAATAGTACATTCCTTCACGCTGTAAGGGCCGCAGACCAGCCGGCAGCCGCTGTATTCTCTGATCTCGCCGAGGGCTTTGCTCATGATACGGACATTTTTCGCAAGGATCAGACAGCCGTTTTCCATATAAACGGCCGGGTTTGTTTTCCTGACTGCAAAGTCCCTGAAAGCGGGACAGCCTGAGACGCCCAGCATTTCATACCGGTAAAAGCTGTCGGGCAGCAGCACCGTCTCCAGCGCGGGACAATCGCGAAGCCAGTATTCGATCCCCTCGATCCCCTCGCCGAAGGTGACCTGTCTGAGGGTTTCACAGCCTTCAAAGGCTTCGCCGGTCACAAATGCAACCTGCATCCCGTCCCCCGGACAACCGGGGAAGGAAACGCTTCCGGGGATCTCGACCGTCTCGCCGGTACAGACACAGCGGTACAGAACCAGATAGTCGCCGTCGGTCTTGGAAAAGCTGAGATCGGTCAGGACATGGTCTTTGAGATCTCCCTCGATCTCACCGATCTCCCGGTCAAGGGTCACCTGACGGATATTCAGCCGGTCGGCATCCGGCCACCGATAGACCGACATACCGCTCTTTCCCTCCCAGTAGATATCGGTCCCGTTGGCCTGAAAATGGATAGCGGCTCCGGTCTGATAGAGGGTCTTTGCTTCGCCGCAGTCAAAAAACGCGGCCAGTTTTTCATATACACTGAGCATTTTTCTCACCTTTCTCCCTGTCACGGGATCTCGTCGAAATCAATGTCAAATTCCTCGTCATACATGGAATATTCGTCGTCCTCCATCGAAACGAAGTCGGATGCGTCGTATTCGATCTTCTCTTCCGGCTGCTCCCCGTGGGAAAAATCGATCAGCCAGCAGGGTTTTTCGGTCTGACGGTCATACTCCTCAAAGCCCATCCGGCAGATGTCTTTATGCATCTGCAAGAGCTCTTCGTCGGAGGGCCTCGGCGAAAATCTGCCCTTTGGTCCTGCTGTCAGCGGGTCTTCCGGCAGGGGCAGCATATCCTCTTCTGTGAACAGGCAGAACAGCTTTCTTTCCAACGGGTTCAGATCTGTTCCGGCGAAAGCACCGCCCTCCACCTCAATTCCGGCATGAACCAGCACATAATAAAGATCCATGCAGCAATGAAAAGCGTCCCGGCTGACCTCTTCGACACTTTCCGGCAGGAACACCGCCCTCAGACCTTCGTGGGAGGCAAAAGCAAAGGGCTCGATCTTTTTCACGCCTTCCTTCACCCGACAGACCCTGGCACCAAAGGGAGCAAAGAACAGTGTTTCGCCCGCTTTGTCATAGACAAAGCCGTCCTCTTCCATAAAACAGGGATGGTCGGGCTTAAAAATAAAGCGCTCGAAGGCTTTGTTTCTGTTGGAAACGATGAGACCGACATCGGGCTCCCGATAGCTGTTTGGAAGCCGCACTGTTCTGACTTCACCGTAAACAAGGCCGTAAAGTTCGGTGATGCCCTCGCCGATGACAAGGTGTTTCAGATTCTCACAGCCGGAAAATGCCTGCAGCTGCACCGCTTTGACCCGTTTGCCGCCCACTCTTCCGGGGACAGTGATCTTTTCCTTTTTGCTCAGGCAGTGGACCATGACAAAGCCGCTTCCCTCTTCCATTTTTTTATAGAAGAAGCCGTTTTTGCCGATACAGTCCGGGTTATCGGGATAGGTGATGATCTCGCGAAGATTCGGACAGCCGGCGATGGACGGGAAAAAGTCCTTGAGTATATTGCCCGGATGGTTGGGCAGCGTCACCGACTCCAGCGCGGGACAATTCCCGAAGGGCCAGGCTGAGCCCCATCCCCCCTCGATTTCTGTCCACAGATGAACGCCCTTTTCAAAGATCAGCTCGCGCAGATGTTCCTTCTTCCAGAAGACTGTTTCGCTTACACAGACGATGCGTTCGTCCACTTCTTCGGGGACGATGACCACTTCGTCATCGCCGTCATAGTCGATCAGTTCCATCCAGACGGATGATTTTTCATAGGTAAACGGACCGTGTTTTACGATCTCGCCGTTCATGTTATCCATCGTCTTCGACCTCCGTTCAGCTGTCTGCATCGAGATGATCGGGGTTTTCAAAGTCGTCATCGTATCCATATATCCCCCTTTTGTTTCCCGGGTCTTTTCTTCATTATAACAGCATTTGACAAAAAAACAACCCCGCTTTCGGGCGGGGGGTTGATCGTGGTGCCGGTGTTTATCGGCTTCTCAGCGCGGTGTGCTCTTCCAGCAGAACTTCCTCTACCGGACGGTATTCACCGGGACGGGCGAAGAGAGCGGGCATGGGAATGGGGTGTACAGGTGCGCATCCCGCGGTGATCTCCTGTTCGAGGGCACTCTTGAAGATTCGCTTGAGCTCGGCCTTGGGGGCGTTTCTGAGGATGGTCTCCATATGGGAAGCAGTCATTTCGTTCTCTCCTTTTCTGTGTGGTTTCCTGTTTACATGGTCTGTAACTCTGCGAAAAGCGGTTCTTCGCAGCAGGATGCAGATTTCTTTCGAAAAAAATTCCCGCCCCCGAAGAGGCGGGAATTTTCCGGCGTTTTATTCGCCTCAGTCGGTATAGCTGCCCAGGATCATGCTGAAATCGCGTTCGGGACTTCCGTCAAAGGTGACGCCGGCCGGCACCGCCAGCTCTGTCAGACGGGGACATCCGTAAAAGGCCTCTTCACAGATGTTTTCCAGCGACGCGGGAAGCTGTACATCCCACAGCATAGGGTTATTGGCAAAGGCACAGATGCCGATCTCTCTGACACCCTCGGGGATGGTCACCGACTCCATGCTGTAGCAGTATTCGAACGCAAAATCGCCGATCCGTTCGATCCCTTCGGGGATCACGCACTCAGTGAGATGATGGGGACCGGAGACCAGTTCGTGGTTATCTTTCTGAACGAGGAAGCCGTCCTTTGCCTCATAGACGGGGTTTTCGCTGCTGATGGTAAAGCCGCGGAAGGAACTGCACGATCTGACCGCGCCGCCGTGGGTAAGCTTCAGACTTGCGGGAAGGTGGACCGTCTCCAGTGTGTGGCACATCATAAAGCCGCCGATCAGGTGTTCGATCCCCTCCTCCAGAACGACCCTGCGGACATTGTCCTTGCCCATGAACGAGCCCAGCATCACACAGCGCACCTGACTCTCCTCCGCTTCGCCGGGAACAAGGACCTTTCCCGGAACATGAACGGTCTCTTCATCGCCGAGGTACGAGACCATGTCGACCGTATTGTCCTCCGACAGGCGATATCTGATGTCGCCGATGACAAAGGTCATATCCGCGCCGATGGCAGGGTGGTGTGCGGTGTCGGCTTCGAGGGCTGCTTTCATGATGGATTTGATGTCTTTCATACTCGGTTCTCCTTTGCTGCAGTGTGTTTATTCGTACAGCCTGTATATCCTTTGGGGCATCTGTTTTTCGCACCGGAAAATAAAAAATCCCCGCCGGAGGACTTTCGTCCAGGGGCGGGGGAATCGGATCATTTCAGACCGGCGACATTCAGGCGGTTGAGAGCTCTTTTCAGCCGGACCTCAGCCTCGTCCATCTCCCGGCGGGAGGCGGCAGAAGCCAGAACAGCCTTTGCCTTTTCGGCAGAGCGCTCGGCGCGGGAAACATCGATCTCATCCTGCCATTCACAGGCGGGGGTGATCACAGTGGCGGAGTTTTCGCCTACTCTCAACAGGCCGCCGTCCACAGCGGCAAAGCGGACATCCTCTTTCGACGAGATCTCCACCTTCATCATACCGACCTTGAGGGGCGCGGTATAGGGGGTATGGTTGGCCAGAATACCCACATCGCCGGAAGCGGTGCGGCAGAGCAGATAGGTCGCTTCTCCATCGAAGAGGACCCGGTCGGGGGTGACGATCTGCAGCTTGAAAGTTGCCATCGAAGACCCTCCTTATTTCTGAGCCGCAGCCTTGGCGACAGCCTCGTCGATGGTGCCGACGAACAGGAAAGCAGACTCGGGCAGGTCGTCATGCTTGCCTTCGATGATCTCCTTGAAGCCGCGGATGGTCTCGGACAGAGGAACATATTTGCCCTCCATACCGGTGAACTGCTCGGCAACAGAGAAGGGCTGGGACAGGAAGCGCTGTACCTTTCTGGCACGGGCAACGGTCAGCTTGTCTTCTTCGGACAGTTCGTCCATACCAAGGATGGCGATGATATCCTGCAGCTCTTTGTATCTCTGGAGGATCGACTGTACCGCACGGGCAACTTCATAGTGCTCGATACCGACCACTTCGGGGGTCAGAATACGGGAGGTGGATTCCAGAGGGTCAACTGCGGGATAAATACCCAGCGAAGCAATGCTTCTGGACAGTACGGTGGTAGCATCCAGATGGGCAAAGGTGGTGGCGGGAGCGGGGTCGGTCAGGTCGTCCGCAGGGACGTATACTGCCTGTACCGAGGTGATGGAACCCTTGGAGGTAGAGGTGATTCTCTCCTGCAGAGCGCCCATTTCGGTGGCCAGAGTGGGCTGATAACCTACTGCAGAGGGCATACGGCCCAGCAGTGCGGATACCTCAGAGCCTGCCTGGGTGAAACGGAAGATGTTGTCGATGAACAGAAGTACGTCCTGGTTTTCCTCATCACGGAAATACTCCGCCATGGTCAGACCGGACAGACCGACTCTCATTCTTGCTCCGGGGGGTTCGTTCATCTGACCGTAGACCCGCGCGGTCTTGTTGATAACGCCGGACTCGATCATTTCGTTATACAGGTCGTTGCCCTCACGGGTACGTTCGCCTACACCGGT
>JAFQND010000008.1 GCA_017396055.1 Oscillospiraceae bacterium | reverse complement strand
GTCCAGGGTCTGCGACCCTGGCGGGATGCAAGGGCAGCGCCCTGCTCGCTCTCCGCAGAGAGCGAAACTCCAGTATCGCAAGATAAATCAGGAGAGCTCGAGAACCCTATTAAGGGGGTCTCGTTATGGGATGCCTCGGCTCAACGCCGGGGCATTCCATCTTTTATGAGCTCTTGCGGTCTGCGGACCGCGCTCTTTTGCATCTGTTGTTGAGGCTCCGCCTCAAACTCCGCTCAGGGTACTTTTTGAAAAAAGCACCCTGAGAACCTCCAAAAACTTTTACTCTCCTAAATGTTCAACATTCATCCTTCACATCTGAAAGGAGCCTTTATGGCAAGCTTTAAAGTCGGACGCCTGTCCGAAGATATGAAACGTGAGCTCTCCGCCCTCATGCGCGAGCTCAAAGACCCCCGCATCTCCCCGATGCTCAGCGTCATCCGCTGTGAAGTGTCCGGTGACTGCTCCCACTGCAAGGTCTTCGTCAGTGCCCTCGAGGGCGAAGAAGCAACCTTTGAGTCGGTCAAGGGCCTCAAATCCGCCTCCGGCTTCCTCCGCCGTGAGATCGGCAACCGCCTCCACCTGAGAAAATGCCCCGAGCTTCACTTTATCGCCGACACCTCCATCGCCTACAGCGCAAAGATCAACCAGATGCTCGTTGACCTGGTCCCCGCTTCTGAAGAAGAATCCGAAGAGGAGTGATTTCTGTGCAGTCCAAGCGCATTTCCCTCAAAGAGGCCGCCGCACGTCTTGCAAAAATGGACAATGTGGTGATCCTCTGCCATAAAAATCCCGACGGCGACACCATGGGCAGCGGCCACGCCATCTGCCGCGCTCTGCGCAATATGGGTAAAAATGCCCGCGTTGCCTGTGCCGACCCCCTGCCCCGCAAGATGGCCTATATGGCCGCAGGAATGGAGGAACTGTCCTTTATTGAAGAACATGTCATCTCGATCGACGTGGCTGATGCCGTCCTTCTGGGCAGTCTGAAAGAGGTCTATGAGGGCCGTATCGAGCTGGCTTTTGACCACCATGCCACCCACCGGGACTTTGCCGATGAAGCCTGTGTCATTTCGGAGTATGCTTCTGCCTGTGAGATCGCTTTCGACCTGCTGGAAGAGCTGGGCGCGCCTCTGACCAAAGAGATCGCCGACTGTCTCTATACCGGCATCGCCACCGACACCGGCTGTTTCAAATATGCAGCGGTCACCCCGCTGACCCACCGCAAGATCGCCGCCCTGATGGAGGCAGGAGCCGACCATGTGGGCATCTGTAAGGTCATGTTCGACACCAAATCCCTCGCCTGTTTCAAGCTGGAGAGCGAGGCTCTGTCCGCGCTGGAGATGCATTTCGGCGGAACGCTGGCGCTGATCAACGTCACCCGTGAGATGATGAAGCTGGGCGGTGTCACCGACGAAGATCTGGACAGCATCACGGCCATCCCCCGCAAGATCGAGGGCGTGCTCTGCGGTATCACCGTCAAGGAAAAAGAGGGCGAATATAAAGTTTCCCTCCGCACCGAGGCACCCGTAGACGCTGCAAAGATCTGCTCAATGTTCGGCGGCGGCGGACATATCCGTGCTGCCGGCTGCAGCTTCAGCGAATCCCCTGAAAGTTTTATGCCCCGTCTGCTCGCTGCCTGCGGCGAAGAGCTCAAGAGAGCAGGTGTGGTCGTTGACTGATATCCCCTGCGGCATCCTCTGCATCAATAAACCTCAGAATTTTACTTCTTTTGATGTGATCGCCAAACTCCGCGGCATCAGCCGCACGAGAAAGCTGGGCCATTCCGGCACGCTGGACCCCATGGCAACAGGCGTTCTGCCGGTCTTTTTCGGTGCCGCCACCAAGGCGACCGATCTGCTTCCCAACTCGGATAAATGCTACAAGGTGTCCTTCCGGCTCGGACTGACCACCGACACCCAGGACATCTGGGGAAAGGAACTGACCCGTTCAGACAAGCCCGTTTCCCTTGAAATGTTAGAAGAGGTGCTCCCCCGTTTCCGGGGCGAGATCCTCCAGCTGCCGCCCATGTATTCGGCGGTTTCGGTAAACGGCCAGCGGCTTTACGACCTGGCGCGAAAGGGCATCGAAGTGGAACGCGAGGCCAGACCCATCACCGTCAGAGAGCTGACGCTCCTCTCCTATGACCCCGAAAACCGCGTAGCAGAGGCCATTGTCCGCTGTTCCAAGGGCACCTATATCCGCACGATCTGTCACGATATCGGTAAGGCTCTGGGTGTCGGCGGCGTCATGACCGCCCTTTGCCGGGTGGAAGCGGCGGGCTTTTCCCTCGATGACTGTATCACTCTCGAGGAGGCACAGGCTCTCGCCGACGAAGGAAAACTCTTTGAAAAACTGCTACCGGTCGAGCGGATGTTTCTGGAATTCCCCGCCTGTCATCTCAACGAGATCCAGACAAGAATGTTCTTAAACGGCGTACGGCTCGATCTCGGACGGCTCAGAGAAAGAGACCTCGAAGGCCGCGTCAGAGTCTATTCGAGCGACGATACTTTCCTCGGACTGGCCGATGCCGACACCGAAACAAAAGAACTGAAACTGAAAAAATTCTTCATCGACAGGAGTTGAGCCCGCGTGCATTATTTCTCAGAACATGACCTTCCCGATCGATCGACTTCGGTCGCTCTGGGGATTTTCGACGGGCTCCATGCCGGTCATATGGCGGTGATCTCTGCTGCTGTGGCGGCGGACGAGCTGCTTCCTGTGGTGTTTACCTTTACCTTTGACCATCCCTCCGAGGCGGCAAAGGCTGATTTTGCGCCGATCCTGACTCCGTCCATGAAGGACAGGCTTCTGAAAGAGGCCGGTGTCCGGGCCGTACTGGCACCGAAGTTTTCCGAGGTGCGTTCCCTCTCCCCCGAGGAGTTCTTCCAGAAGATCCTGGTAAAACAGTTAAAGGCAAAGCGCCTCTGCTGCGGCGAGGATTTCCGGTTCGGAAAAGGCGCTTCGGGCGACTGTACCCTTCTGAAAAAGCTCTGTGCCGAAAATGATATCGAGCTTGTCTGTATCCCGCCCATGAACATGGACGGCGAACCCATCAGTGCCACCCGCATCCGTGCGGCGGTGCGTGAAGGCGATATGCAGGCGGCAGAAAAACTCATGGGACGTCCCTATGCCATCGATCATGAGGTGGTCCACGGGCGCCATCTGGGCCACGACGTTTTCGGTTTTCCCACCATCAACCAGATCTTCGGCGAGGGTGAGCTGCTGCCCCGGTTCGGCGTCTATGAGACCCGGATCACCCTTGGCGGCGAGAGCTGGAAAGGCGTCACCAATGTGGGCATCAAACCCTCTATCGCGGGGGGAGACCGCCCTTCGGCCGAGACCCATATTATCGGCTTTGACCGGGATATCTACGGCACCTGTCCCCTGACCGAGTTTATCCGGTTTGTCCGCGGAGAACAGACATTCCCCTCTTTCGAGGCGCTGAAAGAACAGATCCGCGCCGACGTTGCGGCAGTGGCCGGCCGCTGAGAAACTTCCTCTGGAAAAATAATTTTAAAAAATCCGCAAAAAAGTGTTGACAAAACCGTTTCCGTGTGATATGATATATGTCGTTGACCGCTTAGTAAAACAGGCGGGCGTGGTGGAATGGCAGACACGTTGGTCTTAGGAACCAATGCTCCGGCGTGCAGGTTCGAGTCCTGTCGCCCGCACCAATCAACACCATATGCGGATATGGCGGAATCGGCAGACGCGCTAGATTCAGGTTCTAGTCGGGGCAACTCGGTGGAGGTTCAAGTCCTCTTATCCGCACCAGGGCGAT
>JAFQND010000101.1 GCA_017396055.1 Oscillospiraceae bacterium | reverse complement strand
GTCTGCTTCTGGAAAACGATGCTGCCCGCGCAAAAGAGATCATCGCGAACTTCAAGCCGCTCTTTGCCTCCAAGGAAGAATATCTTGCCTATCTGGACGCGCTGGACCACAGCGGCGACCGTATTGAATACGGCGAGGACGATGTGACAAAAATCGATCTCACCTAAACCAATAAAAGTCCTGACCGAACCGGTCAGGACTTTTTCATATACAGCTGAAAAATTTTCAGGGACGGTAGAATTTCCCCTGCCAGCTGTCTCTTCTGAGCAGCTCTTTATCGATCTCGTTCATGACTACCAATTTTTTCAGGCTCCACAGAGGGGCGATCAGGGTCTCTTTGAGTCCGTCTCCGGTCACCCGCTGCAGGATCGTCTCCGGCGGCAGCAGTTCCAGCTGGTCACAGACGATATCCACATATTCCGAAAGCTCCAGTGCCCGGAATTCGCCCCGTTTATAGGACTCTGCCATGGGGGTACCCTCGATCACATGAAGCAGATGGATCTTGAGACAATCGGGCCTCAGGGCGGCCACCTGACGTGCCGTTTCCAGCATCATCTCTTTATCCTCGCCGGGCAGGCCGTTGATAATATGGACACAGACAGGGATTCCTCGCGCGCGAAGCTTTTCATATCCTTCCAGAAACTCAGCCATGGTATGTCCGCGGTTGATCTTCCGTGCGGTCTCGTCGTGAACGGTCTGCAGCCCCAACTCGACCATAAGCCAGATGCGTTTGCCAAGCTCTGCGAGATAGTCACAGACATCCTCCGGCAGAGCATCCGCGCGGGTGGCAACCGCCAGACCCACGATACCCTCTTCGCCGAGAACGGCTTCATATTTTGCCTTCAGCTCATCGAGCGGTGCATAGGTATTGGTGTTCGCCTGAAAATACGGGATATATTGTACCGCATCCGGCCACTTTTTATGAAGCAGTGCCTGAGAAGTGCGGAATTGCTCCAGAAGACTGTCGGGCGTCTGACGATGAAAAGCATAGGAACAATAGGTACAGCCGCCTCTGCCCCTTGTGCCGTCGATATTGGGGCAGGAAAATCCCGCATCCAGCGAGACCTTGAACACCTTGCCGCCGAATTTTTTCCGCAGGGCATAATCCCAGGTGTGATAGCGTTTGTTGGAGTCGCTGTGGGGGAAGGGATTGCGGGAAGCCTGTGTTTCTTTCATCGGAACACCTCCTTTGGGATGAACCTATCATACCACAAACAAAAGGAAATGTCACGGAAAACGAACAGGATCGGTCTCCGGTGTCAGTACATCGAACCGATATCCCAACTGACGATAGTGATCAATGACCATTGAAACCGCTTCGGCAGCTGTGGTGCGAAGTCCGTCATCATGCATCAGCACCACGATTCGTTTTTTGCTGCCGGCCGTTTCGACGATGTTCTGATAAATATCCCACGGGTCAGAGACCCAGCTGCGGTCATCTTTGCCCAGAGCATTCCAGTCAAACCAGCAAAGTCCCTGTTTCTCTGCACGGACTTTGATCCCGTCCAGCACTTCGGGCGAAGCGGTGGAATTGTTGCTGCCGCCGGGGAAACGGAAGATGGAAGGGCGTATGCCCACTGTTTTCTGAAGATGGTCAGACAGTTTTTGGATATCCGCCATATACGCGTCGGCATTGGCATAGATCTCGTCATACCGGTGGGTATAGGTGTGCAGCCCGATGACATGCCCCTCGTCCAGAATACGATGATAGAGGCCGATTCCCCGCTCTGATTCGGCGCCGATGACGAAAAACGTGGCGGATACTCCCTTCTCCGCCAATACATCGAGCACTGCCGCAGTATTCTTGGAGGGACCATCATCAAAAGTGAGATAGACGACCTTTTCCGGCGGAATCGGATCTGAAGCAGGACCTCCGTCGGCGCTGAGCGAAACCGGGACCGACAGCCCAGGAAGAAAAGCTCCCGTCCCCGAAAGCGGAAGCAAAGCCCCCGATTCCGGCAGCAGTACCGCCGCCAGGAGCAGCAAAACCGCTATGGAAAGCCAGAGCAAAAGCCTTTTCCGCAGCCTGATAGTCCGATACATCCAAAACGCCCCCTTTTCAGGAGAGAATATGTCCCGGGCAAAAAATTCAGAACAGGGATTGCAGGAATGTCAGAAAGTATGCTATGATAAAAGTGAAAAGAAGTAAAGGAGGAATCACGATGAAAAAGCTGACGCTCCCTTCGTCCTGTAAAGAGTTTCTTTCCGTGTGGATCGTCACCGTTCCTGCGGCGGTACTGACGTTGGCGCTGACCGTCTATCCGGCAAAAAAACTGGCGCAGCACCCCGCTGACCAGACTGCAATCACCTTTTTCGATTTATTGCTGCCGGTACTGGCTGCGGGTATCATTTCTCTCGCTGCCATAGCCGCCGTTACGCTTATGGTGTTTCTCCTGCGCCGGAAAAAAGATGCTCCTGCCCTTCCGGAAAAGGCACGTTTTCGTCCCTGTGAGCGGCTCGGTATCCGCCTCAGTCTCATTATCCTCACCGTTTTCACAACGGTCTTTTTCGGAGCAGATGAACTTCTGACCTCCACACTGAGTATCCGGCATTTCCGGAAAGGCTCGATTTTTTGGGCGCAAACCTTCCATGAATGCCTCTTCTGGTGTTCCCTGATCTTTTTGCTGGGGTATATCGTCTGTGCCGTCCGCACCGCTGCCGGCGGATATACCCGTACCCTTTTATGGACGACCGCTGCCTGCAATATCGCCGCGGTGGGCATCATCTTTTATCTGTATATCGGCGTGGAAGAACCTTTTGGACGATTCCGTTCTAACGAGTATCTTTATATGGGAATGCTTTTAGATTCTCAGAATCTCTTTAAGCCGTTTCTCGCGGCAGTACTCTATACAGCGGATATCTTCATTGTGCTTTACAAAATATACCGCAGCTATGACGATTCGTTCCCATATATCAGACGCTCGCCTGATCTGAAGACGCTGTGCGGACTTCTGATCACTGTCGCACTTTTCGCCGCTTTTGTCACACCCTTTGCC
>JAFQND010000007.1 GCA_017396055.1 Oscillospiraceae bacterium | reverse complement strand
GTCAGAATGGAGGCATGGGGATAGAACAGCGCCTTGTACTGACAGAGAGCGTCGATATCGGTGTGATCCAGATAAACGAAATCAAGGGGCGTATGAGTCCGCTGGGCAGCCTCAAAGATCGCTTTCTGGCTGGCGGCATCGATGCGGCGGTGCCAGGCGTCGACCTGTGCATCCCAGATGTTGTCATAATCCTTGACCACGGCAACTTCGGCCTTATAACGGCTTCCTGCGACAGGAGAGAGCTTTTCCATCATGTCACGGATCTGTCTCAGCTCACGGATACGGCGGTTTTCCCTGCCGGAATAGTCAAGAATGCCGTGCCAGTAGATCTCGGTGCCCATGATACAGGTGCGCCAGCGGAAATAGCTGACAAAGTCGGCTCCGTGGGCAATATCCTGCATGGTCCAGAGGGTCATCTGACCGGGATGGGGGCTGGGTGCCTCCATGCGGGAGCTCCATCCGTTGGCGCCGCTCTGCTGTTCCATGATACCGAATGCAGGCGAAGCAGAGCGCATTTCGGTCAGGTTGCGGCTCCATTTGCGGTCGCGAAGATCATTGGGATCACTGAGATCGGCAGTCAGCAGATAGGCAAAGTTGGGATAGCTGTCATAGGTGAAGAAATCAAGGCTTTCATCGGTCAGTTTATGGTTGTCCATATTGGGGAAGAGGCCGTTGGTGGTGATAAAATCGCCGGGCTTGAGATATTTGCGCAGGATGTCGCTCTGCAGCTTGGCAAAACTCAGTACGCTGTCGGAGATAAAACGGGTGTAATCCAGCAGCCGATGGGGATTCATCGACTGATGGGCATTCTTGCCGGGAACACGGACTTCGTTCCAGTCGGTGTAGGTCTGGTTCCAGAAGGCAGTGCCCCATGCCTCGTTGAGAACGTCCAGAGTGCCGTATTTTTCCTGCAGGAATGCGCGGAAAGCGACGGTGTCGGCTTCGGAATAGAATTCTTCGATCTCACAGTTGAATTCGTTGTCCAGCTGCCAGCCGATGATACAGGGGCGCTTTGCATAGTGTTCGCCCAGCTTTTCGGTGATACGGGCGGAAAGCTCACGATAAACAGGAGAATTGTAATTATAATGCCGTCTGCCGCCGTGCTGATAGGGATGGCCTTCCATATCGCAGTTGAGCACTTCGGGATACTTTGTGGTCAGCCATGCGGGCGGAGTGGCAGTGGGCGTACAGAAGATGACCTTCATCCCCATCTCTTCACAGAGATCGAGGAATCCGTCAAAGAAATCATAGGTAAAGACACCCTCGGTGGGCTCGGTCTTGTTCCAGGCAAATTCCGCGATGCGGATCACTTCGATGCCGGCTTCCAGCATCCGTTCAAGGTCTTCCCGCCACAGCTTCTGAGGCCAGTGTTCGGGATAATAACAGGTGCCCAACACCATACGCTCTCCGTTTAAGATGGTCATATCGGTCCCTCCTGAGATTCGTTACCTTTACCATAGCACAACCGCGTGAAAACTGCAAGAAAGAATTTTACCTTCTCAGAAAATCGTATACTCTCCGGTTGAAATCAGCCGCTTCCTCATAAGCGGCATGACCGAGAGTTTCATACATATACAGTTCACAGCCAAGCTTCTGCGCCAGCTCTTCCGATTCCGCGGCACCGACGATCTTATCCTGCCGGCCACCGATGACCAGCACGGGACAACGGATCTTTTCCAGTTCGCTGAAGCTTTCGCAGGTAAGACAGCTCTTCGCCAGCCGGATAAAACGCTCCGGAACCTTCGGTTTCTGCAAAAGGGTCAGCAGCGGAAGAAGCGGACGGTACCGCCTGAGATAGGCATCGGAGTACATCTTTTCCGCCATATCGGTGACGAGCGGCTTCATATCGCCCTTTTCTGCCATGGAGATCCAGCGTTCGATGACGTCCTTCACGGTCCCGTTCGTGCGGGAAAGGGTCACCGCCAGCACCATCTTACGCACCAGATCCGGACGGTCGATGGCAAGATACTGTGCGATCATGCCGCCCTGCGATACACCGAAAATATCAGCATCCGAAATACCGAGAGCATCCATGGCAGCGGCGACATCGACGGCAAGCTCCCGGACGGTCACGTCTTCGCAGAGATCCTCTCTGCGGTCAAACAGATATACCGTATAGTCGTTTGCAAAGATCCGGTACATCAAAGCGAGCAT
>JAFQND010000100.1 GCA_017396055.1 Oscillospiraceae bacterium | reverse complement strand
TGCAACAGCGCCTATGCGGCGACGATCAAGGTGAAGAAAAAGGAACAGGGCGCGGCATAACCATGTACACCCCCTCCCGTGAAACCGAAGTCGCCCTTTTAAAAAAGCTCTGGAAGGGCGAAGAAGTCCTCTGCCCCATCTGCGGCGGCGCTGTTCTGACCCACCTGCACAAAAAGGCAAAGAAGAGCGACTGCGACTGGACATGTCCTGCCTGCGGCGAGATCTACCGCACTGTCCGGATGCTGAAAGAACTGCCTGAGGAATAAAGCCCCCTGCCAGACCGCGAAAAAGTCCTTCCCTGCCGGTTCTGTTATCAGCAAAACACCGGAAAGGAGTACGCTATGTCATCGTCCCGTCTGAAATATGATTACGGCAGCGGCGAAGTATCCACCACCTTCGAGGAATTTGCCGCTTACCTCGACCGTCCGGTCTATGAGGTAAAAGCGCTCTATGAAAAAACCGAAAACAGCTATCTTACCGCCATGTATTTTCGCGGCGAAGACCTTGGGAGAGAGGCGCTCCGGCGCTTTGCTGACCGGTTCAGCCAGAGCGTCCTGTGCGAGGCGGGATACCCGATCCGGGAATGTATGAGTGCTTACGAAAAGTGCTGCCAAAACGTAAAACACAGCCTTGCCCGACGGTTTTATCTTCCGGACGGCGCAAAGATCGTGACGATGCCCCGGCATATCCTGTGGATGTTTGCCCTGACCTTCAGCCGTCAGGACGGACCTTTTTACACCGAAGCGGAGTGGGACCGCCTGCTTCATTTCGGTGACACGGCCAAAGATGCTGTCGCCTTCGATGCCGTCAGTCTTGCCGAGGCTGATGAGCTCGTCAGAGAGAGAAAACTTTCCCCTGCCCAGGCATCCGAACTGCTCATCCGCGTCATGAAGAGCAGCCGGGGGTCATTCTGAAAGGAGCGTTGTCCGTGACGATCAAAGATCCTGTTGATAAAGTGTTTTTTGACTTTCATGACGGCAAAGGCGAGGTCGAGACCTCCCTTGAGGCAGTGGCCGCCCATATCGACCGCCCGGTATATGAACTGGAAGCCATGGTGCGGAAATGGCGCGATGTCACTGCTGCCGTGAGCTGTCTGACCGCTTCCGAGATCTGCGGCAAAAGCATCTGTAATTTTCTGACGGTGGTGGATCACACGATCCTTGAAGACCTTGACCTTTCGATCAAAGAACTGCAGAAACGGTATATGGAGATCTTTTATCAGGGTTCTGACAATGAAACCGCTCTCCGGTATGCGATCATCAACGGCTATGACGGAGAATACAGCCGAAGCTGGCTGGATGCGGTGCTTTTGTCCGGAAGCCGCCCTGACGCACCTTTTTACACCGAAGCCGAATGGAACACTGTTCTGGAAACAGGGAAACCGGTTTACGAAGATCAGTTTCTGCTGACGCCCGAAGAGGCAGAAGTTGTCCGGGAGCTGGCTGTTTCCCACCGGCTCTCGCCCGCACAGGCAGCGTTCCTTCTTGACTCATCTTTTTACCCCGAAGCCGAATGGAACACTGTTCTGAAAACTGAGAAACCGGTTTGCGAAGATCAGATTCTGCTGACCCCCGAAGAGGCAGTAGTTTTCCGGGAGCTGGCTGTTTCCCGTCGGCTCTCGCCCGCACAGGCGGCATTTCTGTTCAAGCGGATCCTGAAGACGGAGGAAAAATCATGACAGATAACAGAGCAATGGAACTTTGCCGTCTTGCCGAACAGGAAGGCCGGCCGGTCGATGCATACCGGTATTTTCTGGAGGCTTCGGAAGACGGTATCTTTTACGGATATAATATCTTTCCCTGTACCCTGTTCGACGAGGAGGAATATCCTCTTTACCCGGACGAACTCTGTACCCTTATCTCCGGTGAAGACGGCCTGACTCTCGGATTCGATCCTATCCGGGTGATGAGCAGCGGCTGGCCCAACGGCGTGCTGAAGATCGACCCCATCCATATCCCGCAGGAACAGCTGAAGGGCGAAAAAGTCTTTCTGCTTCTGCCGATAGAATCGTCCTATTATGACGAAGAGATCCTGGGCAGGGTCGATTTCCGGGCGGAGATGGGCCTGCTCCTTGAGAAAACACCCGAAGGCTGGCAGATCGCACTGCTCCCTGAAGAAGACCTGCACGAAAACTGATATAAAGGAGAAATCCCATGAAAATTCTGATCATCCGTCACGGCGACCCCGATTACTCCATCGATTCCCTGACAGAAAAGGGCTGGCGTGAGGCAGAATATCTTTCTGAAAAGCTGAAAAACATCCCCGCCGTCGGCTATTACTGCTCCCCTCTGGGCAGAGCAAAGGACACGGCTTCCCTGACGCTGAAAAAGGTGGGCAAAGAGGCCGAGATCTTCCCCTGGCTGAGAGAATTCCAGACCGCCGCCCGCCGTCCCGACCTTGCCGAGCCGCTGGATTACCCCTGGGACTGGCTGCCTGCCGACTGGGCAGAGGAGGATATCTTCTATACCGATAAATGGTACGACCACCCCGCCATGGCAGAGGGCAACGCCGAAGCCAACTATAAAAGAGTTTGTGACGAGCTGGATAAACTGATCGCCCGTCATGGCTATGTCCGGGAAGGACGTCTCTACCGCGCCGAGAAAGCGAACAATGACACCATCATGATCTTCTGCCACTTCGGACTGGAGTGTGTGCTTTTAAGCCACCTGATGAATGTCTCCCCCATGGTGCTCTGGCACGGCGCCTGT
Source organism: Oscillospiraceae bacterium (assembly GCA_017396055.1). GTDB lineage: Bacteria > Bacillota > Clostridia > Oscillospirales > Ruminococcaceae > Faecivivens. The sequence goes on along the minus strand of JAFQND010000100.1, from coordinate 496 downwards.
GCCGCTCCCAGTTCGGTGACTACCGTTGTGACCGAGGAACGGAGAAAAGGAACCGCTATCTTCCGCATGAGCAGCTTTGGTGATGTCTCCCACCTTTATGCAAACGGTGAGCCGCCTGCATTTGCCGCCAGATTCTGTGAGTGCTATGACAATGCGGACGAGCGGCATGACTGAGAGAACTTACGGAGAACCACCTTACCGGACGATCGTTCTCCACGGAGGACCGGGTGCACCGGGATGTGCGGCAGGGCTGTGCCGGGTTATTGAGCCGTTCTGCGGTGCAGTGGAACATCTGCAGAAATCGGATACCGCCGACGGTCTGATGGAAGAGATCCTTTCGCTGATGGACAGATATGGGATGGAAAAGACGGTGCTGACCGGACATTCCTATGGTGCATGGCTGGCACTTCTTTTTGCGGAAAAATATCCCGAACGGACAGAAAAACTGATTCTGATCGGCTGCGGACCGCTGAAACAGGAGTATCTCGCGGACATT
>JAFQND010000099.1 GCA_017396055.1 Oscillospiraceae bacterium | reverse complement strand
TTTTCTCATTGTGTGATAAATCCATCCTTAAGAGTCCTCCCACCAGAGGGGGTTTTTTCCTGCCTGTTTTCCCAACCGCAAGTTGGAAAGCCATACAAACCGTCAAACCACGCCGTTATTGTTTTCCCGGGAAATGAAGGGTACAATATACTTGCAGCTGTGAAAAACCAAAAAGGATGTGTCAGTATTGAAAATCTGTGAAAATATCGCCCTTCTCCGCAGACAGCGGAATCTCACCCAGGAAGAGCTGGCAAAAGCTCTCGGCGTCACCAATCAGGCCGTCTCCAAATGGGAGTCGGGTCAGAACTGCCCCGATATCGGGCTTCTGCCCCAGATGGCCGACCTGTTCCGGGTGAGCCTGGACGAGCTGATGGGCCGCAAGCCCCTTCCCGGCACAGAGAATATCGAAAAAATAAAAGAACAGGCCGAACGGGAAAGAGACCGCGCCCAGACCTTATCCATGCTCCATCAGGTGCAGATCATGCACAGCTATTTCCTGCGCAAAGCCATAAAACACTCCCCCGATGAAGAAACAGACAAACGCCTCGAGGAAAAGGCCGCTCAGGGCAAATGGGGCTTTTCCTGTATCGACCGGCCGGAGATCATGACCTGTATGAAAAAGGGCACCGTCATCTTCTCGGACAACCGGCTCGCCGACCCCGAAAGTGCTCAGCTGAAAAGCGCCGCCCGCCATATGGCCGTTTTCTCCGACCCGAAGGCGCTGAAGATCATGACGGTTCTGCATATTCTCACCGTCGAAGATGAGGAAAAGTTTGCCTCCCCCGCTGACATTGCGGCAAAATGCCGGCTGGGTGAAAAGACCGTCAGAGAGTATTTCGACGGCGTGCTGGCAGATTATCTGCAGGAAAAAGAGGATTCTTTCCGCATCGAAGGAATGTACATGCACCTGCTTCCGGTGATGAGCCTGCTCAGCGATATATAAACCGAAAGGCGAGCCTGAAAAGGGCCCGCCTTTTTTATCAGTATGGGGTTCTCTGCCGAAGGTCAGAGTGTCTCAAAGGCCTTGAGCCATTCGTTCATGATCAGCTGGTGGCCCATGGGAGTGGGATGTACGCCGTCTCTCAGCCAATAGGAAGGAGGAGCCAGCTTACAGGCTTCGTCCAGTTTATCCTGCAGCGGGATGTAAACAAGGCCGTGTTTTTCGGCGATGCGCTTTGCTGCTGCGGCGCGCAGAGGTACTTCGGTGCGGAAATCGTCCCAGCGGCCGGGTTCGGTTTCGGTGGGAACAGAGGCAGAGCCTTCCAGCACGAAGGGTTCGAGGATCATGATCTTCAGGTCGGGCAGAGCTTGCTTTACTTCGGTGATGAGCATATCATAGATCCGCTCGAATTTTTCGGCATCGACACCGTCGTGTCTGCCGCCCAGCTCATGCCAGACGTCGTTGACGCCGATGAGGATACTCATATAGTCCGGCTTCAGGTTGATCAGATCCCGTCTGATACGGGCATAGACGTCGACGATGCGGTTGCCGCTGATACCCATATTGATAAACTCATATTCACCGGGATGTTCAAAGCCCATCTTTGCCTTGACCAGCAGCGGGTAACCCACACCGGTGGAAGTGATATCTTCGCGGTTTCTGCCGCAGTCGGTGATGGAGTCACCCTGGAAGAGGATGCGTTTTGCCATTTTATTTGCTCCTTTCAAAGTCAGTCTTTCCAGAACAGGTGCCAGATACGGCCCTTACAGTCGTTTGCGATGACCGAGAAATCGGCATAGGCGGTATAGCCGTCCAGCCGGACTTTGCCCTTGCGGCCGGGTTTTTCGTATCTGCCGGGGCTGAGCATGGGATCCCAGATCCCGACGACACCGTTTTCAGCCGTGGCGCAGACCACATAGTGCCGTTCGTCCGAGAAGACACCGGTCCAGTCCTCGCGGTCGCCGAGGGTATTGGCGATGGCCATGCCCTTTCCGCTTTCCAGGAAGGCGAGCACTTCATCGGGGTCAGTGGTGGAGCTTGTCTGCAGGCCGACCATATGGGCAAAGACAGGAGCAAAGATACACATATCGGTGCCAAAGCCCTCTCTTGCGCCGCAGACTTTGGCTGCCTTTGCACAGTCCTCCACGGGGAAGGATTTTCCGGTCAGATATTCTGCAATCATCGACGCAGAGCAGACGCCGCAGCCGTTGTTGGCGATGTTGCCATGGGGGCTGGAGGGAGAAACATAAGGGATATGGGCATAGTCCAGCTGACGGTAGAAACGAACCGGCTGGATGTCCTTTACGGTATTGCGCTCGCTGATCTCTTTTGTCAGAGAAACGGCGGTATCGATCAGGATCTCTGCGACGCCCGGTTTGAAGCTGGAGCTTCTTGCTTCATAGCCTCCCTCGGCATAGGCATCATGGGTGGGGAAATAACCCTGATAACCGTTTGCGCAGCAGCAGGGAATGGTCATGACATAGGGTGAGCCTTCCTTGACGCCCCGGCCGATATCGGTAAAGGGCTCACCGGGCAGACCGGCAAAGGCGATGCCGCCGGCGGTGACACAGGTCAGATAAAGCCCGAAGGAATCGGGACCGTTTTCGTGGCGGATGAAGGTGTTTGCCTCACCGAGAACGGTGGGACCCATCATGCCGGGATAGACTTTCGAGAAGTTTTCATAGTCCTCGTCGTGGAATTTCACCAGCTCTTTTGCAGCGGCGACCTGTTCGGCAGTGCCGCGGTTGGAGGGCACCTCGGCGACCTTCTGACCGTAGTCGACCCACTCCCCTTCCACAGGCGTGGTATAGGAATAAACGCTCAGCACTGCGCCGGCGATGACTCTGCCCATATGCTGGGCATGGGCGGGGCCTTTCTTTTTGGTGAAACCGATCTTGACATGGTTGGTGTCGCCCTGTGCGCCGTTGAAATAGACCACATGGACGCCCAGACCGTCCTTTTCCTCCTGAAGAGCCGCTTCCAGCGTACTGCGGACATAGCCGGGATAATCGGGGCAGAGTCCGGTGCCGCCGACGGTATCGGGGTGGACCTGGAAATTGACGATGGCGATATCTGCCGCGCCTTCTCTGACCAGTTTGACCAGCTGTACCGTCTCGTCGGGAGTGCCGATGGGGCCGACCACATTGGGATCGGTGCCGGGATTGGTCTTGACCGAGCCGTCCTTCATCCGATAGCGGCGGATAAAGGCAATATCCTCAGCCTTGCCGCGGGCGATCTCGACCTTTGTTTCCTTCAGGTCGGCGATGGCGAGACCGATGGCAGCAGAAATGCGCTCAAAGAGATATTCATTATAGGCGGGATCATTTTTGAACAGGCGGCCGGCGCTGACTTCGGGGCCGGTATGGGTATGGGTACAGGCGACAAAAACAGCCTCATAGGGGATCTTGTTCTTTTCGGCGGCCAGACGACGGATGACGTCCATCTCTTCCTGTCGGATACCGATAATATCCAGGCTGACCACGGCGGCGGTATTGCCTCTTCTGTCACTGAAAGCGACAGCGTTTGCCGTCAGCGGGGCGATGATGTTGTCGGCGATGCGCTCCTCAAAATAGCCGGAGATCCTTGCGCCGAAGGGAGGGGTAATGTCGAGTCTTGCAAATCCTGATTTCATATTGTCCACCTCTTAAAGCCAAAAGTTTTCAGAGCAGTTACAGTATAGCACCAAAGCCCGGGAAAATCAACCCGCTGTTCTGTAGTCATGCAAAGCTTTCGGAGAAAAAGCAAAACGGCCGCAGGTATTCCTGCGACCGTTTTTGTGTCGGCATTGTTCTATCTTCCCAGGCCGTTGCCAGCCAAGTATTTTCGACGCGGATGAGCTTAACTTCTGTGTTCGGTATGGGAACAGGTGTGACCTCATCGCCATAAACACCAACATGGTGACCCGTAGGGGAATCGAACCCCTGATTCCGCCGTGAGAGGGCGGCGTCTTAACCGCTTGACCAACAGGCCGTTTGGTACACCATCAGGGACTCGAACCCTGGACCCACTGATTAAGAGTCAGTTGCTCTACCAACTGAGCTAATGGTGCATTTCCAACGAAAGATATATTACCACATTCCAAACCAAAAGTCAACACCTTTTTACAAAAAAATCCCGCTCTGTTTTGAGCGGGATCTTCTGTCAGACACTTTTTCCCTTGATGATGGGAGAGATACGCTTGTAGATCAGGAAGGTGACGGCCACGCTGCACATGCCTTTGAAGAAGGTGAAAGGCATATTGAACCAGATCAGGCAGTCCCAGAGATTCTCGACCCGGGGATTGATGGCCTGATAGGCGCCGATGATCGCCTCCATGGGCATAAAGGCGGTGTAGACCGGATAGACCAGGTAATAATTTGAGAAGACGCTGAAGACAGCCATGCAGACCGCACCGATCAGCGAACCGATCAGCGCGCCTTTTCTGCCCCTGATGAGCCGGTAAAGGATACCGGACGGAACCACGAACAGAATGCCCAGCATAAAGTTGGAAAGCTCGCCGACACCGCCGGTGGTGCTGAACATCAGGTTGACCAGATTTTTTACCAGACAGACCGCTGCACCGGCCAGCGGTCCCATGCTGAAGGACGCGATCAGGGCAGGCAGCTCGGAGAAGTCAAGGGTAATGAAACTGGGCATGAAGGGAACTTTGATTCCCAGCTGCATCAGCACGATGGACAGGGCGGCCAGCAGTGCGGTGACCACCATTTTTCTTACATTGACAGGTTTTTTGTTTGGCATGATGTCCTCCATTTCCGCGGATGCTCCGCTTTCGGGGTAACAAAAACGCCCTGCTTTTTCAGCAGGGCGTCACGCATCAGACGGAAAGGGATAGACCTGACCGTTTTTGTGATGTGTTTCTCTCATCCGGACTTAAAGGACCTGTCCTCGGACATTGTCCTCTTACCGTCGGTCCCGGAATCACACCGGGTCGGCACAATAAATGTGTTTGCGGACTATACCGCCGGTGGAGATTTTCACTCCGCCCCGAAACAACATGATATGAAATTTTGAGAAAAATTATTCCTCGTCGCCCAGTTCCAGGTCGAACTCAAGGTTCTCGCCGCAGGTGGGGCAGACAGTCTCGCCCTCGTCCAGCATCTCCTCGTCGATATAGACGGTAGCGCCGCAGGTGGGGCATTCGGCTTCGTAGATCTCGCCGTCGATCTCTTCGTCATCGTCATCATCGTCGAAGTCGAAGTCGTCGTCTTCGTCATCCTCTTCGTCGAAAAGAATAGACTCTACATCGCCCAGATCCTGGTCGATGGTGTCCAGCAGCTCGCACATCTCGGTGTTGGCTTTAACCAGATCGGTGATGGTGTTTGCCATCTCATCCAGCACGTCCAGCAGAGCAGCGGTCAGCTTGCCCTCTTTGGAAGCGGGATCGATGCAGGCCATGTCAGCCAGGCCCTTCAGGTAAGCAACTTTAGCATTCAGTTCCATAATTTCCTCCCGAACGGCCGAAACCGTTCAATAAAGATGATTTCCCGAAAATTATGCGCGGGACAGATACTCGCCGGTTCTGGTGTCGACCTTGACGATCTCGCCCTCGTCGATGAACAGAGGAACTTTGATC
>JAFQND010000098.1 GCA_017396055.1 Oscillospiraceae bacterium | reverse complement strand
TACCGGTGCCGATAAAGAGATCGGTGTGGTGAATGATTATCTGATCGAAGATCTGGAAGATAACGATTATGAGTTCCCCATCATTGACGAGGCACGTCTTCGCGCCGTGTTTGAAAAGGTACAGGCGGAAAAAGGTGACCGTTTTTCCATGGCGAGTATCGGCTTTTCCATGTATGAAAGAGCGTGGAGCCTGATGGGTATGGAAAACACCCTTGCCAATATGATTCTTTGTCCCGATGAACTGGAGGCCCTTCTGGACAGGATCTGTGAATACAATCTCCGCATCGTGGATATCGCACTGGAATATGATTTCGATGCTATCCATTTCGGCGACGACTGGGGTCAGCAGCACGGCCTGATCATGGGCGCCGCTCACTGGCGCCGTTTCATCAAACCCCGCATGGCACGGATGTACAAGAGAGTCAAGGAAGCCGGAAAATTCGTCTCGCAGCACTCCTGCGGCGACTGTCATGAGATCTTCCCCGACCTTATTGAGATCGGTCTTGACTGCTATCAGACCTTCCAGCCCGAGATCTATGACATCGTCAGAATGAAAGAACTCTACGGCGATAAGCTGACCTTCTGGGGCGGTGTATCCACCCAGCGCTGCCTGCCTTATGCCACCACTGAAGGCGTCAAGGCAGAGTGCCATCGTATCATGGAGACTCTGCGGCACGGCGGCGGTCTGATTATCGCGCCTACCCATGCGCTGGCCTTTGATGTCCCCGCAGAGAACATTCTCGCCATGGCCGACGTTTTCCAGAATCAGTAAAACAAAAGCCCCCGCTCCGTATGGAGCGGGGACTTTCAGTATTCAGCGGGGTCTGATCATTCCCTGACAGGAGGGAACTCTCTGATAGGTCCAGAGGTGAACTTGCACAGTACCTTCACCATCGGGACGGATGATATAGCTGCCCGGTTCGGAGCCGGATACGAGCTGTTCTTTATTTTCCCCGGTGACAATGCGATAGGTTTCTTCCGGGGTGCTCTCTTTCGATGAGGGCAGAAACAGAACGCAGGCTGCTGCCAGGATCAGTGCGGCAAAGATAGCGGCCGGAATTTTCCATGATTTTCTAAGCATATCGTTTTTCCTCCTGTCTGTATGGACGATGTTGGTCGTGTATGTAATCAACGATCATCCGGCGGCGGTTTCGCATGGGATAATAAAAAAGGCGCAGTGTTTAACTGCGCCTTTTTCGTGCGAGGGGAAGAGATCAGATGCGCTCGTTGAGGAAGGTCTCGGGGTTGATGCTGGAGGGGTAGCTGAAGCTGCCCTTGTGGATCTCCAGGTGGAGATGAGCACCGTAGGATCTGCCGGTATTACCCATCTTGCCGAGTACGGTGGAGGTAGTGACCTTCTGACCGGGGGAAACGCTCAGATATTCCAGATGGGCATACAGGCTCAGGTAGCCGTCGCCGTGGTCGATCAGAACGTGGTTGCCGTAAGAGGAGCCGTGCGCGTTGACATCCACGACGGTACCGCTGTGAACGGGTCTGACATTCCAACTGGCATTGTTGGTGGGGACAATATCAATGCCGCTGTGCCAGCCGCACTGCCAGCTGCCCGGTTTGCCGTAGACAGTGGTGATCTTTTGGCTGGTGAAGGGCTGCTGATAACCGCTTGCGGAGATGACAGTGCTGGTGGTGGAGCTGCTGACCTTGCTGGTATACTGCAGGGAGATCCAGCCGGTCTTGCCGCCGTAGGAGGTCTTGCCCCAGCCATTCTGTTCAGCGGTGATGGTGACGGTGGTATTGTAGGGGATGGCGGTCAGCTTGGAAGAAGAGGAGGAAGCGGAAGAGCGCATGTTCAGGCCGGCAGAGGTGGTGATTCTGGCCTGATAGGACTGGAAAGTTGCTGCGGAAGAAGAAGCCTTGGCAGCGGTCAGTTTCCAGAGCTGAGCGCAGTTGGTGTTGTCGATGTTGGAGTACTGCTGGACATTGTTGCCGTTGTGGGACCATGCGCAGTAAACATCGAGCATCTTGCCGGAGTAGACATTCTGCAGCATGTAGTAGCCGTTTCCGCGGTAGCAGAACGCCCATTTCTGGCTGTCACCGGAGTGAGCTTCCCACTGGTGGACGTTGGCGTCGTCAGCCTTGGAGGGACCGGCTACGTCAAGTCTTTTGCCGGAGTGGCAGAAAGTGACGGTGAAATAATTGGAGTTGCCGATGCGGGAGATGAACACTTTCTGCTGGTCCACATTGGCTCTGCCCCAGATCTGGATATTGACACCGTTGCCGGTGCCTGCGCCGTCTGCATCAAGGACCGAACCGGGTGCACATTTGGGGCTCAGCTCATAGACGCCGTTTTCAGGTACTACGGCGTCAAAGCGGAAGTACTGAGCGGCCGAATTATTGCCGTCATACTGCCATACATTGCAGCCATTGTGGGAGTTACCCCCGGAAATGTCGAGGTATTTACCGGAATAGGCGCTCTGGATGGTGTACCAGCCGTTTCCCTTGTGGACGATCTTCCACTTCTGGGAAGATCCGGTATGGGGTTCCCACTGGTGGACATTTGCACCGGAGGATTTGGAGGGACCGGCAATGTCAAGACGTTTGCCGGAGTGAACGGCAGTGATGTGATAGGTACCGTTGCCGGCATTGGTCACATAATACCGCTGCTGGTCGACATTTGCGATACCCCAGATCTGGACATTGGCCCCGTTGCCGGTGCCTGCGCCGTCGATATCGATGCAGGAATTCTGGGCGCATTTGGGAATGATGGTGTAGCAGCCTTCTGCCAGTTTGGAAGAGGTGGAATAGGCTGCGGCCTCGGGGGCGGGCATGGTGAATGCGGCAGTCAGCGCGAGAACCGCTGCTGCCATGAGAGAACCGATCTTGCGCAGGGAGTTTTTGAGAGAAGTTTTCATGGTTTTGCTCCTTTCGGATATTGTTTTCTGGTTATGGATGAATCGTGAGCGGAACCGATTTTCGCGGGACGGAACCACCCTATTCAGCTTTCAAGTTTCCTCATAACCGTCCGGCGGTGTCCTGATGGCTATATGACTATGCGGAAACTTTGATTTCGCAGGAAAAATAAAAAACAGAGAACATTTTTCATGTTCTCTGTCCGTAAGTTTTTGAAAGATTTACAGGCCCTTGATCAGACCGGCATTTTTCTGTTCCAGTACCCGGATACCGTGATAAAGAAGGGCATTGACGGGGGTGGGCACGCCCAACTCTTTTCCCAGACGCATGATTGTACCGGAGAAGATGGCGGCTTCGGTGGGCCGTCCGGCTTCGATGTCCTGCAGGGTGGAAGGCTTGGAGGATGGGTCGACCCGGTCGAGGATGGCTCTCAGTTCAGCGTACTCCTCTTCACCCAGCCTGATACCCTTTTTCGCGGCGATAGCCGTGACCTCATCCATGGCGGAAAGGCGGAAATAGTTGGCGTCCTCGCTGGAACAATAAGCGCCATAGGGTACGCCCAGCAGGGCGCAGGTCATGTTTTCACCCACATTCATCAGAAATTTGAACCACATGCCGTGGATCATGTCCTCGGGGTTTTTGTGGGGAATGCCGCAGCACTCAAACAGTTCGTTGATCCTCTGTACCCGTTCGGAAAGAACGGTGTTTTCTTTTTCACCGAAGGCAACAAAACCGCCGTTGGGATCAAAATTCGTAATGCCGTCCTTCATGACGATGGGCATGCGCATATAGCTGTACAGTACCCTTTCCCAGCCATAGACGGCTGCAGTGCGCTCTTCGCTTTCGATACCGTTGAGCAGGGGAAGGATCAGCGTGTGCTCATCCACACAGTTTCTGATATCTTCCAGCGCGGAATCAAGCCCCATCTCTTTGGTGGAGATGATGACAAGGTCGGCTTTTTTGGTGTCAGAGGGTTCGTGGATGGGGAAGATATACTTGACACCGTTGACGGTGACACCCCGGGTCTCCAGACGTTTTCTTCGTTCGCCGGAGGCGATCAGCCAGAAATCATCGCCCAGTGCGGCGTGAAGTCTTGGACCGAAGAAGGAGCCGATGGCTCCCATGCCGATGAGAGCAACGGTTTTGATCTTGTGCATATCAGGTTCTCTCTTTCAGGAAATCTTCCACCTCTTTGCGGGTGGGAATGGAGGAAGCCGCGCCCATACGGGAAACGGCAATGGCCGATGCGGCGGAGGCGAGTTTCAGACCTTCTTCGGCCGGCATGTTCTCCAGCATCGAAGTCAGAAAATATCCGGTAAAGGTGTCGCCGGCACCGGTTGTGTCCACGGTTTCGACCGGGAAGATCGGATGATGACAGCGGGTATCCTTATCCATATACACGGCGCCCTCTTTGCCGAGAGTCAGCACGATCTTCATATGGGGATATTTCTGCAGCAGAACGTCGGGAGCCTTTTCCAGATCCGGCTCACCGGATAGCATGGCGCCTTCCACCTCGTTGAGGATCAGAAAGCTGACCTTATTCAGGTCGATCGAGAGAATGGCATCATCACAGGGCGAGGGATTCAGCGCGATGACCAGCCCTTTTTCATGGGCAAGCTCTACGATGCGCTCGGGGAGGTTGATCTCGTTCTGCATCAGCAGAAGGTCGCCGGGGCCGAAATGAGTCAGCACCCGTTCGATGTACTCTTCGGTGATGCGGCGGTTGGAGCCTCCGTAGAGAAGGATACAGTTCTGACCGGTGCGGTCCAGCTGAATGATGGCGTGACCGGTGCGTCCGTCGACCCGTTCGATCAGGGAACAATCCACACCAGAGGAAGAAGCGATATCCAGAAGAAAATCACCATCTTCGCCCAGAAGACCAGCATGGGAGACGGGTGCGCCGGCGCGGGCAAGTGCGATGGATTGGTTGAGTCCTTTGCCGCCGGGGAAAGTCTCCATTTTAGAGGAAGCAAGGGTCTCTCCGGCTTCGACCATATGGTGTACACTATAGACATAGTCACAGTTGAGGGAACCGAAGTTGAGGATCTTCATGGGAATGCTCCTTTCGCATCTTGTTCTGTCACCATTATACCGTCCGGGGCGGGGGATGTCAAATAATCTCAAAAGACATTTATCGCTTTTTGTAAATCACCAGTTCAGGAGCTTCTCCGTTTTTTTCATGGGTGCAGACCAGCAGAAAATCCATATCCGCGACGACGGTAAAGCTTCTTTCCCCGCCAAACAGGCAATCGAGCCTGGCACCGGGATAGTTGATATCGTCAGAGAGAAAACGGACATTTTCCCCGTTGGGAAGCCGGTAGGAGAAATTGACAGAACGTCCGGGCAGCATGCGCAGGCTTTTTATCTCCGGCAGCCCGTCGATACCCAGTTCATTGAGTTCATTTGTGAGCTTTGCAGTAAAGGCGTTCAGATTTTTCCTGCCGCCCAGAGCGGCATAACGCTTCCAGTGTCCCAGTTCGGGCAGCTGTCTTTCCATATGGCTGCGGATCTGGTCGGAGGAAAAATCTTCTGTCGCCAGATGATTTTCAAGAAAGCGGATCATCTCTTCCATATCTTGATAGATATATTCGCCGTCCGCATAACACCATCTGCAGTATTCTTCGTTGAACTGACCGTCCGCCTCTTTGCTGATGACAGTATCATCCAGCGGCATTCCGCAGCACTGGCAGATCAGTTGCCTGGGCGAACCCAGAATCGTGTTGATCGAAACGCCGAAGAATTTTGAGAGCAGCTTCAGGGTATCGGTGCCGGGAACGGTTTCACCGTTTTCCCAGCGGGAGACAGCCTGCCGGGTGACGAATATTTTTTCCGCCAGTTCCTCCTGGGAAAGGCCTTTTTCTGTTCGAAGAGTCAGCAGTACATCTTTTGTTTCCATCATATCAATCACCTCAGCTCCATTATACAAAAAAGCGGCTTTGCTGGCAAGCAACCGGCTGTTGCGGTACAGTATGGCGGAAAAGCAGAGCGGACAGGCTGTCTCTATTGACTTTGCTATCATAAGGGTATATACTGAAAATTGTCCGGTCTGAATGCGTTTTCAGTGGAATTTTTACAGTTTTTGCGACCGAATCCATTCTCGGTGAGAGGGGCTGCCGCCAATGGGGCGACAGTGCCTTTCTTCTGTAAAAGAACATGAAAAAACGGCATGACCATTCAGCCCGCCGCTTGACAGTCAGTCCGCCGGCAAAACCTGTGTGCCGCCGGGCAGCCGCTTTTTTGGAGATCGTGACGCGGAAAAATCTCCGCCGTGAAAAGAGCGGCCTCGTAAAAAGAAGATCAATATCTTCCGACAACGTGAGGCAATACCATGAAAAACAAAATCGACAGTAAAAGTTTCGGACTGATCCGGCGCTATCTGAAGGGACTCTACCATCTCTTTGTGCTGGCGCTGCTCTGTTCAGTACTCAACACCGTTTTCAGCTCGCTGACCCCTCAGATCTTCCGTTTTGCCGTAGACGGCATTCTTGGCGGAGACGGTTCCTCCCTGCCCGACGCGGTACGGTGGATCATGGATCTTGAGGTCATTTCGGAAAACCCGGGAGTGGCACTGGGCTGGACCGCTGTGGCAGCCATTATCGCAGCAGCCATCAGCGGATTTTGCAGCTATGGCTTCCGCATGAACACAACAAAGGCATCGGAAGGCTTTGTCAAGTCTCTTCGCGACAGCCTCTATGCCCACATCCAGAAATTGCCTTTCAGCTGGCACACCGCTCACCAGACCGGTGAGATCATCCAGCGCTGTACTTCTGACGTTGAAGTGGTGCGCAACTTTGTCACCAATCAGCTGATCGAAGTTATCCGTATCGTCTTCCTGATCGTTTTCTCGCTGACCATCATGTTCTCGATGAATGTCAAGATGGCTCTGATCGCGGCGGTCT
>JAFQND010000097.1 GCA_017396055.1 Oscillospiraceae bacterium | reverse complement strand
CCGGTCTGGTCGATGCTGTCATCGTTGCAGTTCCCCACTATCAGCATCCCGTTCTGTCCATCAAGGCTATGAAGAAGGGTATCAACGTTGTCTGCGAAAAGCCCGCCGGCGTATTCACCAAGGCTGTCCGCGAGATGAACGCTGTCGCTGATGCAAGCGACGTTACCTTTGCTATGATGTTCAACCAGCGTACCAACTGCGTCTTCCGCAAGATGAAGGAACTGGTCGACAGCGGCAAATACGGTGAGATCAAGCGCGTCAACTGGATCATCACCGACTGGTACCGTACCCAGGCTTACTATGATTCCGGTGCATGGAGAGCTACCTGGTCCGGTGAGGGCGGCGGCGTTCTGATGAATCAGTGCCCCCATCAGCTGGACCTGCTGCAGTGGATCTGCGGTCTGCCCGTAAAGGTAACCGCTTTCTGCCACGAAGGCAAATGGCATGACATCGAAGTAGAAGACGAGGTTACCGCTTATCTTGAGTTCGAAAACGGCGCTACCGGCGTCTTCATCACCACTACCGGCGACGCTCCCGGCACCAACCGCTTTGAGATCACCCTGGATAAGGCCAAGATCATCTGCGAGGCAGTCGGCGGTCAGTTCGGTATCAAGATGTACGAGCTGGAAGTTGGCCAGGCTGAGCACATCAAGACTCATCCTCAGGGCTTCGGTATGCCCGCAGGCAAATGGGTCGACGTCGAGACCGACGGCGAGAACCTGCAGCACGTCGGCGTTCTGCGCGCCTTTGTCAACCACATCCTGCACGGCGATCCCCTGGTTGCCAATGGTCAGGAAGGTATCCGCGGCCTGACCCTCGCCAACGCCATGCAGCTGTCCAGCTGGACCGGCAAGACTGTTGAACTTCCTCTGGACGAGGATCTGTTCCTGGAGCTGCTGAACCAGAAGATCGCTACTTCCAAAGTAAAGACCGGCGCCAGCGTTACTTTCGATACTGAAGGCACCTATTGATTTTTGTCTGCTGCAACGCCTGACGGATGGCCGTCAGGCGCTGCGGTCTGTTCTGACTATATTCTGAGAGGAGTCCCTTTCATGTTCAATATCCGACTGTCCGGTTTTGCGGACGAGATCGACAAGTCTTTTGACCGCCAGATGGAAGTTATCCCCGCTCTCGGCATGGAGTATATCGAGATCCGCGGTGTTGACTCCAAAAACGTCGCTGACCTGACCGATGAAGAAGTAGCCGAAGTCAAGGCAAAGCTGGATGCCGCCGGCGTCAAGATCTCTTCTATCGGTTCCCCCATCGGCAAGATCGATATCACGGATGATTTCGATGCTCATATGGAAAAATTCCGCCGGGTTGCTGCCACCGCAAAAGCTCTGGGCACCCGTTACATCCGTATGTTCAGCTTCTTCATGCCCAAAGACGGCAACCCCGCTGACTATCGTGAAGAAGTTCTCCGCCGCCTGAAGGCCATGATCGCCGTAGCAGAGGAGATGGATCTTGTACTGCTTCACGAAAACGAGAAGGACATCTACGGCGATACCGCTGTTCGCTGCGCCGACCTGATGAAAGAGCTGTACGGCGACCATTTCAAGGGCGTTTTCGACTTTGCCAACTTCATCCAGTGCGGCGTTGACCCCGCCGAAGCATATGAGCTTCTCCGTCCCTATATCGAGTATATCCATATCAAGGACGCACTGAAAGCTGACGGCAGCGTTGTACCTCCCGGTATGGGCGACGGCCATCTGCCCGAGCTGCTGGGCAAGTTCAAAGAAAGCGGCTATGAGGGCTTCCTGTCCCTTGAACCTCATCTGACCAACTTCACCGGTCTTGCCGGTCTGGAGAAAGACGTTCAGGAGCGCAAAACCGCTCTGTCCGGTGAGGAAGCCTTCAAACTTGCTCACGATTCCCTGGTCGATATTCTGAAGGCTCTGTAAGGAGGTCTGCATCATGAAAAAAGCAGCTATCGTCGGCTGCGGCGGTATCTCTGCCGTACATGCCGGCGTACTGGATATGATGGAAAACGTGCAGCTGGTTGCCTGTGCTGACATCCGTCCCGAACGGGCCGCAGCCATGGCTGAAAAATACGGTCTGCATGCTTACGACTCACTGGAAAAGATGCTGGACGCCGAAGAGATCGACGTGCTGCATGTCTGCACCCCTCACTATCTGCATGTTCCGATGATCGCCGAAGCACATCGCCGCGGCATCCATGTCTTTGCAGAAAAACCGCCCGCAATCGACTGGGATCAGAAAAAAGAGCTTTTCGCAATGGCAAATGACGGCGGTGCCCGGATCGGCATCAGCTTCCAGAACCGCTATCTCGATGCCACCTGCAAGATCAAGTCTCTGCTGGAGAGCGGCGAAGCAGGCAAGGTCAAGGCCATCCGCGGTTTTGTCACCTGGGCACGCGACGAGCATTACTATGTTGACAGCGGCTGGCGCGGCAAGCTCGCCACCGAAGGCGGCGGCGTACTGATCAACCAGTCGATCCACACGATGGACCTGATGAACTGGTTCATGGGCAGAGCTTCTTCTGTGGAAGCCAGCATGTGCAACCGTCATCTGAAAGGCGTCATCGAAGTGGAAGATACCCTGGAAGCGCTGATCAACTATAACGGTGTGCCCGGTATCTTTTATGCCACCACCGCCTACGGTGTCAATTCTCCCGTTCTGATCGAGCTCAGCTGTGAAAATCTGACCGTCCGGATGGAGGAAAGCGAAGTCACCATCCGCCGTCCCGGAAAAGAAGTCGAACGGCTGACCTTTGTCCGCCCCGCTCTGCCCGGCAAGGATTACTGGGGTGTCGGCCATCATGACTGCATCGCTGATTTCTATGCCTGCCTGGAAGAAGACAAGCCCTATCAGAATGATGTGCTCAGTATTGAGAACACCCTCGATCTGATGCTGTCTGTATATGAATCCGCCTCGAAAAACGGCGAATCTGTTGTCCTGTAAGGAAACATTCCCCCAAAATTGATATCAGAGAGGAAAATAAATTATGAAACTGCCTTTTGCTATGGATCTGTCCGGTAAGGTTGTAGTTGTTACCGGCGCAGGCGGCGTCCTGTGCAGCGCTTTTGCTGAGTGTGCTGCCCGCTGCGGTGCTAAAGTTGCTCTGCTGGACCTGAATCTGGCTGCTGCAGAAAAATATGCTTCTGCTATCCGTGAAGCCGGCTTCACCGCCAACGCTTACGAAGCAAACGTTCTGAAGAAGGAATCTCTGGAAGCCGCTCATGCTGCTATCCTGGCTGACTTCGGTCCCTGCGATATCCTGATCAACGGCGCAGGCGGCAACAATGCCCGTGCCAACACCTCCCTGGAATACTATACCCCCGGCGACGAAGACAAAGAAGGCGTCGTTACCTTCTTCGACCTGGATCCCGTAGGCGTAGAATTCGTCTTCAACCTGAACTTCCTGGGCACCCTGCTCCCCACTCAGGTTTTCGCAAAAGAGATGGCAAACCGTCCCGGCGCTACCATCATCAACATTTCTTCCATGAATGCCTATACTCCTCTGACCAAGATCCCCGCTTACTCCGGTGCTAAAGCAGCCATCAGCAACTTCACCCAGTGGCTGGCTACCCACTTCTCCAAGGCAGGTATCCGTGTCAACGCTATCGCTCCCGGCTTCTTCCTGACCAACCAGAACCGCGGTCTGCTGATCCAGGAGGACGGCAGCTTTTCTCCCCGCGCCGAGAAGATCATCGCCGGTACTCCCATGGGCCGCTTCGGCGAATCCGAAGAACTGCTGGGCGCTCTGCAGTTCCTGATGAACGAGGAAGCTTCCGGCTTTGTCAACGGTGTTGTTATTCCTGTTGACGGCGGCTTCAACGCCTATTCCGGCGTCTGATTTCCCTTTCCTTTACAAAAACAGCGTGGCCGATTGGTCACGCTGTTTTAATTTTACGTCTTCTGTGTTCCAAAGAGAAAAAACATGTATAATAGGATTATGGAAACGGAGGGATCGACATGGATCTGATGGAAGCGATGAAAGCAAGACACAGTGTACGGCAGTATGACGAACGTCCCATTGAAGCAGAAATTCTGACAGCACTTCAGAAAGAGATCGACATCTGCAACGAGGAAAGCGGTCTGCATATCCAGCTGGTCACCGATGAACCGAAGGCATTTTCAGGCAGAATGGCCCATTACGGCAGTTTTTCCGGTGTTCGCAATTATCTGGCGCTCATTGGACCGAAAGGCCGTGATCTGGAAGAAAAATGCGGTTACTACGGCGAACGTCTGGTACTGACGGCACAGCAGCTGGGGTTGAATACCTGCTGGGTGGCGCTGACTTATTCAAAGGTTTCCGGTGTATTTGAAGCTGCCCCCGGCGAAAAGCTGACCGTGGTCATCGCGGTCGGTTACGGCAAAAATCAGGGCAGGCCCCGCCGGTCGAAATCCGTCGAAGATGTGAGCAACGCCGGCGCTGAAACTCCCGAATGGTTCCGAAAAGGTGTTGAGGCAGCTCTGCTGGCCCCTACCGCGGTCAATCAGCAGAAATTCAGGTTTACCTATATTGACGGAAAAGTAACCGCAAAAGCCGGTCTGGGTCCCTGTGCGAAGATGGACCTGGGTATCGTAAAGTATCACTTTGAACTTGGAAGCGGAAAAAAGATCTGAATGCGCAAAAAAAAGAGCGAAGCCCTTTCGGACTTCGCTCTTTTTTATGTACGGGTAAATTACCAGGTCTCGACCATGCGGTAGAAGTCGCTGTACAGCTCCTCCTCGGTCTCATAGAGGCCGACATACATCTGGTTTGCCATGGCACCGGAGAGAGCCTCGGGCACGCGGCCGACCATCTTCATCTTGTGGCCGAATTCACGCATGATATCTTCATGGCTCATCTTGAAGTTCTTGCCGTCGCGGCGGCCGCAGAAGCCGCAGAAATGATGAGGACGGTCCTGAGGCAACTCGGAGCGGTCGAAGGCGATCATGTCAGCCCACAGCTTATAGACGTTGGTCTCATAAGCGAAGTTGTACAGGTCGGGAGTGTAACCGCCGGCAGGACGCATGTTGACTTCCAGACCAATGATCTCGCCCTTCTTGCCCAGAGCCTGGTCACAGTTAAGAATGAAGT
>JAFQND010000096.1 GCA_017396055.1 Oscillospiraceae bacterium | reverse complement strand
GGGAGCTCTTTCAGCGAAACCTAATATCGTCACAGGATCAGACAGACCAGACCGTTGCAGCCCTCGTTGATGATCCGTTCGATGGTCTCCTGCAGCTTCATCCGGGCTTCTCCCGGCATACGGGCGAGCTTGGCGTGCAGCCCGTCGCCTACCAGATCATGCAGCGATTTGCCGAAGATGTTGGAATCCCAGATCTTCACGGGGTCTTCTTCGAAATCCCGAAGGAGACTCATGACCAGCTCCTCCGACTGTTTTTCCGAGCCGACGATGGGTGAGACTTCGGTGGCGATACGGGTGGAGATCATATGGATGCCGGGAGCGCTTGCTCTGAGCCGTACACCATATTTGCTGCCCTGCTTGACGATCTCAGGTTCCTCAAGAGATAGTTCATCCATCTGAGGCATGACAATGCCGTAACCGGTGGCTTCCACCTCGCGAAGGGCGCTGCTGAGCCGGTCGTATTCCCGCTTGCAGCGGGCGAGTTCTGCCAGACAGGGCATCAGTTTTGTTTCGTCAGAGATATCAAGTCCCGTGGTCTCGCCCAGGATCTGATAGAAGAGCTTTGGCTGAAGGGTCACCGAGATTTGTGCCAGCCCCCGTCCAAGATCGATCCGGTCGACCGATGCCCTCAGGATATAGGGGCATTTCTCCGCCAGAGCAGCGGCCGCTTCAGAGACATTTCCCAGCTTTTCGACCTCCACGGCCGTTTCCCGGATGGCGGCAAACACCGCCGTGCGGAGCCAGTGATCTTTTTTCAGGGAAAGCACCCATCTGGGAAGCTCGATCTCCGCCTCTTTCAGCGGAAATTCGGTCAGAAGCTCTGCCAGAATGGCTTTGATCTCTTCCTCGCCGATGGAAATACAGCTGACAGCCATAACCGGCCGGCCGTATTTCTCCTCCATCCGGCGGCTCAGGGCGCGGGCCTGCGCCGAAGAGGGATCCTTGCTGTTGAGCAGGATGACAAAGGGTTTTCCCAGACCTGCCAGCTCTGAGATCACCCGCTCCTCCGCCTCTTCATACTCCTCGCGGGGAATATCGCTGATACTGCCGTCGGAGGTAATGACCAGTCCGACGGTACTGTGGTCAGTGATGACCTTGGATGTCCCCACCTCGGCAGCCATATTGAAGGGCACCTCTTCTTCAAACCAGGGGGTCCGCACCATGCGGGGCTGTTCGTTTTCGAAATAACCCAGCGAACTGGGAACGATATAGCCCACACAGTCGATGAGCCGCACCCGCATGACAGCGCTGCCGTCCAGTTCTACCTGTGCTGCCTCTTCGGGAATGAATTTTGGTTCGGTGGTCATGATCGTTCTGCCGGCGGCCGACTGGGGCAGCTCATCCACCGCCCGCTCCCGCTGCAGGTCGCCCTTCATGTGGGGCAGCACGAGATTTTCCATAAAGCGTTTGATAAAGGTGCTTTTGCCGGTGCGTACCGGGCCCACCACACCGATATAGATATCACCGCCGGTCCGGCGGGCGATGTCACTGTAAATATTCTGCATCTGTCTGGTCCTTTCTCGGGCGGATTCAGTCTTCGGAAGGGATGAGCAGCATCTGTTTTTCCCGCAGAGTCTCCCCGTCCAGATCGTTTTCTTCCAGGATAGCCGTCACCGGTGCACCGAATCTGCGGGCGATGTCCCAGACCGTCTCACCCGGTTCACCGTAATAGATCCGCAGTGCACAGCCGGGCGGCGGCAGTGCAGTTTCCTCATCAAGACAGAGATCGGTGATGGCTTCCAGAGTGACTTTCTCACAGACAGTACCGCTCACCTGCAGCTGTACCCGCACCTCCAGCGTATCCCCGTCGGTCAGCGTATGGCTCACCGAAAGGATCTGTGCCGCCGGGATACAGCTGATCTCTCCCTCCGCCCGGCAGGCGGTCTCGAATTCAAAGGGAATGACCTTTTCGGCGGCAAAGGGCGCGCTCTCTCCGAAACAGAGTGCACAGAGCTCCAGCATACCGCTGACGAGCACGACGCCGTTTTCCGACCGGGCAGAGATCTCACTGATATGGGCGATGACTCCCGCCGCCTCCGACACAGGATCAGTGTTCAATACCGCACGAAGCTGCTGCTGGGTGTCCAGGCTGCCCGCAAGACGTTCGGCCTTCAGTTCTTTGGTTCCTGCCTCCACGGGACAGCGGGTGGAGAATACATCATCGGCTGCGGCGGTCTCGCGCGGTCGGTCGCTGACACAGCTGAGCATCATGGTCCACTCGGCCTCCAGCCGGCGGCCGTTTCCGTCAGGCTGCGGCTCAAGAAGAAAATTCAGCGTTTCAAACCGGGCATCGATGGTATCTTCTTCGTCCACCCCGGGCAGATCGGCGATCTGACTGATGGGAAGGGTGTACTCCATCGCTTCGGGGCGGCCGCCTCCTTCGGGCAGATAAAGCATATGGCAGATGAGTTCGCCGCGGCAGATAACTTTGTTGGCGATGATCTTCACGTCATCTGTCCGCACCGCCGTACGGGAGGAGATCAATCCGCCGAAAGCGGGTTTCGTCTGGGGCAGTTCCAGCTCTTCGCTGACAGAGAAGGGCTTTGCGGAGGTTCTGCGTTTTCCGCAGAAGATGCCGGTATATCCGTGCAGCTGTACCCCGCCTCCCGCGGCGGAAGAGATGACCGGCACCTCTTTCTGGGCGGTCACCTTCACCCGGATACTGATGCCGCCGCGGACATCAAGGCGTCTTGGGCTGACGGCGCGGCCGGAGGCATGATAACACCGGCAGGAACAGCGCACGACCGGGTTTTCGCTCTCTCCTTTCAGCTCCAGAGTGCGGGAAAAGGGCAGAATCTGCTCCACCGTACGAACAGAATCGTCCTCTTCACCAATGTAAAGGATAGTTACTTTACAGGTTCCGTCCACCGTCAGACGGCTGCCCGACACCCTTGTCTGGTGGATCATCGGGCGGACAGAGGTCTTCAGCAGACGAAAAATACCCGGATAATAATCCGGCAGGCTGTAGTCCAGCTCCACCGGCTGTTCTGCGGCGGTATCCAGAAGCGTCTCGGTCACGCAGACAGTGTCTTTGGTCAGTTTCAGTTCCGGCATATGCTTTCATTCCTTTCGGTCGGGTCCTTTTTGGTCTTCCGGCACTGCCGGAGAGGGCTCCTGTCAGACAGTATGCAAAAGGGATATGGTTTTAGAACTTCCCTGTCCGAATTGATTCCTTAAGGAGTTTATGGTATGATAAAGAAAAGACCACTTTCCTGGGAGATGAAAGCATGAAAAAGAATTTTGCCGCATGGGGCGCACTGTTTACGGCGCTGATGATCGCCCTTTCGGGCTGCGGTGCGAAAAAAGAAGAAACCGGCTCCGGTGTTCCGGGTGATGATCCCGCCGGAGAAAGCTCCTCTTCTGGACAGGAAGAAAATTTCGCTGCCTCCACCGCCCCCGAACAGGAGACCGAGACCTTTGATATGGAACCTTACCGTGATATCCTCGACGGACTCTGGCTGACTGTCGGCGGTCATATTTCTCTCGACCAAGCTCCCGACGGCGCCATGGGCGTACAGGAAGCGGCGGCTGTTTTCGGCCCTGACGCTGCCGATCAGATCGGCTTTTGTCTGAAAGATGTTTCGGGCGACGGTATCCCGGAGCTGCTGGTAGGCGCTGTAGACGACGGTGTCCCCTCTTTTGAAAGTATCCTCTATGCCGTCTATACGCTGGCGGAGAACGAGCCCTACTGCACGCTGAGCGGATGGGACAGGAATGCCTATTATCTCGCCGGAAACGGATTTTTCTATAACGGTTCCGGCGGCGCCGTTTACAGTACCTTCGGTTCCTATATCCTTTCCGGAGACGGACGGTTCCCCATCTGTACCGACTATTATTTCTCCAAAGAAAAAAGCGACGATTTTAAAGAGATCGGCTATTACCACAATATCACCGGGTTCTGGGATCCCGACGGTTCGGAAGAACTTGACGGGAATACCTTCTGGATGAAACAGGATGAGCTCGCAGGCGGGATCATCAGTGCGGAACTGACCCCCTTCTCCGCGTATAAATTCACCGGAGAGATCCCCGAAGCGCCGCCCGAAGAGCCTATCCCCGCCCCCGGTCCCGTTGTGACCATCCGTGCGGCAGAAGATCAGCTGCAGTTTTATCCCGACTATGTCAGTTTTTATGCCGATGTTTCCGAATTCAGCACGGAGGTGCTGCTGACGGCGGAGAACGAAACGGTCAGTGATCTGCGGGTCTATGCGCTGGAATTTACCGATGCCTATGACAATATGGTCTATTTTGCCGTCGAAGAGCTCTTTTATCTGGCTGAGCTTCGTGTCGATTGCCCCCTGCTGCTGTCGGTAAACTTCCCCGGAACGATCCCCGCCTACGGCATCTCCTATACCGGCGCCGAGGGCGAAACAGTCTGGCGCACCCTCAACATAAGCGGCATGGACGGATCCTTCTTCCTGAATGTTTTCGCTCCCGCGGAATAATAAAAAGCCCTTCGTGCTTTGGCACGGAGGGCTTTTTGCTCAGGGTTTGCTGACGATTCTGATCTCAGGCTTCCAGGCGGGATCTTTCAGATCATCTTCGGTAAAAACGACAAAGTAGATCTCTTTTGCGCCGGTGCGCTCACGGTCGTAGGTCAGATAGATCTTTCCATCGTAAAAATCGGCGTCGGGATAAGAGATATCGTCTCTTGTATCGATACAGCGCTGGTATTTCCAGGTCTCGCCGTCATCCTCCGACAGACAGATGGTCATATTGGTGCGCGCTGTCCGGTGGTCGCTTCGGATAAGAAGCACATTCCCCGAAGGAGTCCGGGAGACATAAAACCGGCTGCTGGGGCTGTCGATACCGCTGGGAACAGCGTCTGTCCAGGTCTCACCGCCGTCGGTCGAGATACACTCGGCGATCTCGCCAAGGTTTGTGGTGCGGGCGAACATGCGGATGCTGCCGTCCTGCCGCTCATAGGCCATGGTCTCATCAAAGGGAGTATGGATCTTTTTCGAGCCGATCATATGGCGGAAGGTCTTTCCCTTATCGTCCGAAATGCTGTACTGATAGCGGTCGACCGGCTGCTGGAACATATCCTGTGAATAGTTAAAGAAGATCCATCTGCCGTTTTTCAGCACAAGGGGTTTGCAGCGCAGAAAGCCCTTGTCATAACAGCGGGGCTCAGAGAATTCCGGCTCGTCGGCATCGGGATAGTCACAGACGATCTCCCACGCGGCATGAGAGGCGTCGCTATAGAAGAAATTATCCAGCACCGGGAAGCAGTAAAAGCCCTTCTGACCCAGATAAGCCACATCCACATCGTTCTGTACCCAGAAGACATGCAGCTTTCCGTCGGGATCGGTCCAGAGCTGGATATCAAGGGCATGGGTCTGGGTGGCTTTGACGCTGGGGATCACAATAAGGGGATCGGACCAGGTTTTTCCGCCGTCATCACTTTTGATGAGAAGGTTGTAGTTTTCCAGGTCGGGTTCCCGCACACCGCCCGAATACCACCCCAGATAGATGCGGCCCTTCGGGGTAACGGCGATGGTGGGACAGCCCTGAAACTGCCGAACCGATTCGGCATATTTCGGGTCGGTGGGTTTATACAGAACGGGACAGGAAACGGTTTTGGCATTCATACGGTCTTCTCCTTTACGGTTTGCTGACGATTCTGATCTCAGGCTTCCAGCCGGGATCTTTCAGATCATCTTCTGTAAAGGTAAGAAAGAGGATCTCTTTGGCGCCCATCCGCTCGCGGTCATAGGTGAGATAGATCTTTCCGTCATGGAAATCGGCATCGGGATAGGAAAGGCCCTCCCTCTCATCGATACAGCGCTGATATTTCCAGGTCTCGCCGTCGTCCTCGGACAGACAGACGGTCATATTCTTGCGGATGGTTTCGTGATCGTTGCGGACGAGCAGGACATTGCCCGAAGGCGTACGGGAAACATAAAAACGGGTGGCGGGGCTGACGATATCGCCGGGTTTTGCTTCGGTCCATGTCTCGCCCTCGTCATAGGAGACCGTCTCGCCGATGCGGCCGGTCTCGGTGCGCAGAAAGAGCCGGACGCTGCCGTCTTTTTTCTGATAGGCCATGCCTTCATCAAAGACATTATCGATCTTTTTCGGGCCGATCATATGGCGGAAAGTCTTTCCGCCGTCGTCGGTGATACTGTACTCATAGCCGGGGGCATCCTGTGCGTAGTTGAAATAAAGATGTCTGCCGCTTTCCAGAACGGTGGGCTTGCAGCGCATGAAGCCCTTGTCGATACAGCGGGGCTCGGAGAAGACCGGATCATCCGCGTCGGGATCGTCGCAGACCATTACCCATTCGGCGTGGGTGATATCGTTCATATAGTACTCCTCCACAACCGGGGTGACCCAGCCGTGCCAGTGACCGGGCAGAGCATAGATCACGTTGTTCTGTACCCAGAAAAGGTGCAGTTTTCCGTCAGGAGCAGTCCAGAGCTGGATATCAAGGGTATGTACCATCAGTTCTTTGCTGCTGGGGATAATGATCAGCGGGTCGGACCAGGTTTTTCCGCCGTCATCGCTTTTGACCAGAAGAGAATAGTTATCCATATGGGGTTCCCGCCAGCCGCCCGAATACCATCCCATATAGATGCGGCCCTTCGGGGTCACGGCGATGGTGGGACAGCCCTGAAACTGCCGGATGGATTCGGCATATTTCGGGTCGGTGGGATGATGAAGAATGGGACAGGCGATTCGGTTAGCGTTCATGATCATTCCTCCATGTATTTATGTCTGCATTGTAGCATGGAAAAAGACAGCTGTCAATGATAAACATCCGGCGAAAAACCTTGCATCGGACGGCGGTTTATGTTACCATTAGGACAGAAAAAACCATCGAAAGAAGGATGTTATATGAAATATTGGATCTCCGGCACCGGCGGCCAGAATCTCGGTACGCCCCTGCCTTCTGTCTGTCTTTATGACAACGGCGCAGCAAGGCCCGTCCTCTGGGAGGACTTCGTTGCCCGTCCCACCTGGATGGATACCTTCGGTGACAAACTGGTCGCTGTAGGCGAGCTGGACAACGCGGGCTGTGTCTATCTCTATAAACGCGAGGGAGATGCCTGTACCCTTCTTGAAACCAGACCCATCGACGGCACCGGCTTCTGTCATCTCTCTGTCTTTCCGAAGCACGGCGTAGTGGCCGGCGCCTGTTACGGCAGCGGCCATGTCTTCACTCTCGGGATCAACGAGGACGGCTTTGGTGAAATGAAGAGCTGGCACCGGCTGAGCGATGCGGAGATCTCCCGTGCCCACTGCATCATCTGTGACAAAGCAGAAACTGTTGCCTATATCGCCAATATCGAGCTGGACCGGCTGTATCTTTACGATATCGCCGAAGACGGTGCGCTCACAAACGAACGCTATCTCCAGCTGCCGCTGGGCGAAGGCATCCGTCATCTGCTTCTGAAGGAAGATACCGGTCTTCTCTATGCCACCACCGAATATTCCAACCGCATCCTGATCATCGACGTGAGCGGTGAAAAGCCCGAATTCCTGGGCGGAGTGGATTCTCTCGAGCCTGATTTCGCCATGCCCAGCTATCTGTCCGGTCTTTGCATGAACGAGGCTGGTACTCTGCTCTATACCGCCAACCGCGGCGCCGACACCTTCACCGTCTTTGCCGTGGAAGGAAAAGAACTTCGCAAGGTGGCCGAGACTCCCTGCTATGGTAAATTCCCCCGTTCGCTGGCACTGATCGAAGACGGAAAGGCCATCGCTGCCGCCAACCAGAAGAGCAACAGCGTTGTCTTTGTCGAACTGGACGACGACGGCATCCCCGGCGAGCCCATCAAGGTCATTCCCTTCCTTTCGCCCATGTACATCCGTCAGACCGATTAAGGAGGCGTTTCGATGAAATTCCAGTATCTCGGCACCGCTGCCGCAGAGGGCTGGCCTGCCCTCTTCTGCCGCTGTGAAAAATGTATGGAAGCCCTGAAACGGGGAGGAAAAGATATCCGTACCCGCTCACAGGCCATCGTCAACGACGATCTGCTGATTGATCTGCCGCCCGACACCTATCTGCACAAGCTGCAGCATGGACTCGACCTGTCAAAGGTCCACGATCTTCTGGTCACCCACTGGCATATGGATCATTTCTTCGCAAGGGAACTGTGCAACCACGGCGGCTGTTACAGCCACGATATGCTGAGCCCCGAGCTGCATGTTCACTGCGCTCAGGGCACCCTCGACACCTTCCTCGCCGACACCGGCTGGACCATGAAGATCTGTGAAGAGCGGGCGATCGTCTGGCATATCCTGAAGCCCTTTGAAAGCTTCACCGCCGGAAAATACACGGTCACTCCCCTGCCCGCCAAGCATATGCTGGAGATGAAAAACGGCGAGCCCTATTTCTACCTGATCGAAGAGGGCGAAAAATCGATCCTTTACTGCCACGACACCGGCATCTTCTATGACGAGGTGTGGGAATTCCTGGCAAAGCGGAAAAAGCCCCTGTCGATGCTCAGCGTCGACGGCACCTATGGCCCTGCGGCTGCCGGTTACGGCGGACATATGGGTCTGCCGGAAAATATCATCGTCCGCGACCGTTTAAGAGAGCTGGGTCTTGTGGATGAGAAGACCGTCTGTGTCATCAACCACTTCTCCCACAACGGCGGCATGGCCCACGACGAATTTTCGGCTCTCGCCGGAAAAGAAGGATTCCTTGTTTCCTATGACGGCATGGAGCTGGTGATTTAAAAATACGTTTAAAGCCCGACACCTGCAGCCTGCGGTCCGTCGGGCTTTTTTTATACATTCCTGGTCTTATTTTGATTGCAGAGGGCAAAATGCTCCCCTATAATGAGGATAAGAACGCGACGAAAGGATGAAGCAAATGAAAAAATGGTTCAGCCACAGCGCATTTTCGGAAAACCCCTTCCGGTTTTACTGTGAAAACAGTGTCCTGCACGAGCGGGATCTTGGTATTGCAGGCGATAAGGTGACGGTGCTCACCCCCGAAAAAGCCGCCGCTAAAATCAACGGTATCCAGAACTGCCCCTGGTCCGGTTCGGGATTCTCGATGGAGATCCGCATCGACGGCGAACAGATCCCGGGACGGGATTGGGTCTGGCTTCCCAACGCCATCAGACGCTCCGGAAAAAGAGGAAACTGGGAAGTAAGCTCCCTGTGCGTCATCCCGCCGAAAAAGAACGGTGTCATCCTCCGGACCGCCTTCACCAATATTTCCTCCGGGGCGATCGAAGCGCCGGTGCAGCTCATCTTTGACGGCGGCATCATCCGGACAGAAGACTGGACCTTCCCCATCCCCGCTGCCGCCGAACGGCACTATGCCTCCTTTGAAACATCGGAGGAAGACGGCATTTCCTTCGCAGAGCTCATCGGCAGCTGTGACGATGTGGATGGATGCGCCTATGACGGAAGCGCCGCGATGATGTGTGTTTCCTGTTCCCTTTCCGGTATGAAGCATTTCCGTCAGGCCGATATCTGGGAGACTGTCCGCACGGTGGAGGCGGGCGAAACGCTGACCGTCGATATTTCTCTTCATCTCGGCAGCCAGGACAGCGGCATCGAAGCCGAATGCCGTGATGCCGCCCGGGACATCGGCAGCCATATTGCCTCAGCCTTTGACTGGCTTGAAGAAGAGACCGGACGGATCCGCAGTACGCTGCCGGAATTCTCCTCCGACCTGCCCGCGCTGGATGCCCTTTTCTACCGCTCGGTCGTCACCTACTCCCTCAACCGCTGGGAAAACCCGAACTTCGCGATCTTCCCCTTCTTCAGCAACGGCAGCATCAACGGCGGATGCATGTGTACTTATCTTTGGGATTACGGCGGTGCACTGATGCTGCATCCGCTGATCGAGCCCGAGGTCAACAAACAGATGATCAAGGGATTCCTGCATGTGGATCTCACCACCTCCTACGCGATCACCCCGCTGGACGGCTCAAAGGCAGGTCCGTGGTACCCTGTCAACCAGGAAAAGATCATCAACTTGATCTATTTCCACATCCTGCACACCGGCGACACCGATTTCCTTTACGAAACCGTGGACGGACGGACCATCGCCGAATGGGCGGTCTTCCATGCACTGGTCTGTGATGACCCGACAGGTCCCCAGAAACTGGTGGACTACGGCAAGGGAAGCGGTTCCCATCTCGAACTGCGGCGCAGATATCCCTACAAGGGCGTGATGCCCGACCTGAACGCCCGCCGCTATTACAACTACATCCGCGCCTACCGGATCTCCTGCCTTGCCGGCGAACCGAACGAAATGCTTCTGGAACGGGCCGAGGCGCTGAAACCTCTGCTTGCTTCGCTGTGGGATGAAGAAGCGGGATGGTACGATCATATCTGGGAGGGTAAACGCGGAAAACGCTGGACGATACAGATGTTCAAATTCCTCGACAGTCCGGTCATCGACGATCACACCCGTGAAAAGCTCATCTCCCACCTGAACAAGAACGAATTCCTATCCAAGTTCGGCATGCACAGTCTCGCCAAGACCGACCCCGGCTACGATCAGATCGACATCGACAACGGCGGAGGCGGCAGCTGCACCCTCTTCATCGCACAGATCTGCGGTCAGCTTTACGACATGGGCTATGCCGCTCTTGCGACCGATATCCTCAAACGGGTGCTGTGGTGGGGTGAGAGACTTCCCTATCTCGGCGATTCCTGCGCCGCCAATATGATCGAAGACCGCGAGGATACCCCTCTTCAGGCCAATATCAACTCCACTGCCTGCGCACAAATGCTGATCTTCAACATGTGCGGTATCAAGGCTGACTTTGACGGCACTGTCCGCATCACCCCCGCAAAGGTCCTTCCGACAAAACAGATCCGGCTGAAAAATGTCCGGCTGCGCGGAAAGGTCTTCACTCTGACGATCGACGGCGGGGAATATACCGTCGAGACCGACGGCCGGCGGATCACGGCGAAACTTGGCGAGACGACTGTACTGGCGTAACGAAAAAAGACCGGGAAATCCCCGGTCTTTTGTTATCCCACGATGACATATCCCGCACAGCTGCTAAGATCGTCCACGCTCCAGGTGAGATTTCCTGCGGTACTGCCTTTATAAAGGGCCTTGCCGATGTAGGCAGCGTCGACTGTCTGGATACCGTCGGGCGCAGCTTTTTCCGAGCTGTTGGCGATCAGGATCTTCCCATCCGGCTGTATCCCCGCCGCAAGGACGTAGTGTGCGCTCTTCGAGAAGGGATTCTCCGGGAAATGTTCCCCCGGCTGCGACCAGAAGATGACCTGTTTTCCTGCCGCAAGTGCGTCAAGGATGCGGACAAGCGCCGCGTCTCTGTCCGGCACGCCGAAGGCTTTCGCCTCCACGCCGAGATGAGTCAGCACCTTCACGATGCCGCTCACTGTCTGAAAATGATCCTGATGTTCTCCGGGCGGACCCCAGAGTTCTCTGCAGAAAAGATATTCCCCATAGGGGTCCAGCGTTTTGCCGTGCAGATTTGCCGCCATGGCAGCACAGCAGTGTCCACAGCCGTTTTTCCGGATGTAATATGCAAATCCGCCGTCCTCCCAACGGTGCTGCAGCCAAACGGGAGAGGAATTTGCCCCGACGGTGATAACCGACGGGACCGCAGATTCGCCGGTAAGGGCATAGGAGATCTTTTTCATCGCCTGCTCCTTTCAAAAAGCAAAGGCCGGGTATTCCCCGGTCTTTTTGCTATCCCATGGTCAAAAGACGATCTTTCTGATTGCATCATAGACATTCTTCGCATAATATCCGAATCCTTCATCGTTGGGATGCAGGCGCAGGTCGCCAAACAGTTCTTCCCGATGAGGGACAAAATCGAATCCGCGCAGACAGTAAGTATTGGCAAGCCCCGCAGCGACTTCTTCGATATAATCGGCAGCAGAAGCAAATGTTCCGCAGCTGTACTGCATTTCATGGTCTGTCCGCCAGGTGGGAGTGAGCGCAAATATTTTTGACGCAGGATATTGGCGGCTCAGGTTCTCATAAAACTCCCTGCAGCTGCTTCTGAAGCGGTCAAGCTCAGTGTGTGCCCAGTCATTTGTGCCATAAGCGACAAGGATATAATCCGGCACAAAGCTCTCTTCGGTGGCGGCAAGGGCGGGAACGAAAAACTCTCCGCCGATCGCTTTGTTGTATGCATCTGCCCCCAGAAGTCCGGACAGCACCGAAACATAGTGCTTCGACGGATGCAGTGCGTCATATCCCTGTGTGATCGAGTCACCGAAAACGAGCATCTTTTTCTCTCTTGCCACAGGCTCTGCAAACGAGCCGTCGTCAATGGAAAGCTCCTCGATCTCTGTGGGGACCGACCAGGGCAGGAAAACCGCAACGGTCTTTTCGCCCTGTCCCAGCGAAAAATGCTTTTCAAATCTGCCGGTCGGACAGGTTTGTTTGATATAATTGCCCGTCATGGACTCTTCGGACTAGTTCTGGATGCTGCCGGTCAATTCGCCGTTTACGCATACATCGACGGCAAAATAACTTCTCGTGGTCGCAAACGGGACATTGATTTTAAGAAACAGCGACTCGCTGTCCGTCCTGAACTCCAGCCTGACGCCTGCCGATGTAAAAGTTTTCAGATAAAACGATTCGTTTCCGGAATCTTTATAGAACTGCTGCTGTTCTTCAGTAAATCTGCAGAAACTGACGCTGTCAGGTCCTTCTGTCACCTTTTCGGCACCGTGTGTCAGTGCTGCCAGTTTATCCGCTGTAAGTTTCATCGAAATCTCTCTCCATTCCGTTCACCGTACAGGACTTCAGATAATTCAACAGACGCAGCGGTTTGTCCACTGCGTCTGCAACTGTCATATGACCCCGCACAGATGGCAGGTTCTTTTTTATTCGGACAGATAATGTTTGACCATTGCCTGTAAAAGTTCGTCGCGGTCGACTTTTCTGATCAGGCTGCGGGCATTTCTGTAGGTCGTGATGTAGGTGGGGTCCTCAGAAAGGATATAGCCCACGATCTGGCTGATGGGATTATACCCCTTTTCTTTCAGCGCGTCATAGACCTCAGAGAGGGTGCGCCGCATCTGTACCTCTTTATCATCTGCCACTGCGAAGGTCACAGTTTTATCGTACATGGTTCGTACATCCCCTTTCTTAAATCTCGGCGGCATCGCCAAAAGACGAGCCGAAAAACCACTTGTAAATATTATACCGCAAATCATCGGAAGATACAAGAGCACAACTTCCAAAAACACTGTAAATTTTCTGTGAGGAAAGACAAAGCTCCCGGTGATTTTCG
>JAFQND010000095.1 GCA_017396055.1 Oscillospiraceae bacterium | reverse complement strand
CCCGGGCAGGCCGACACTTGTATTCATCAAACGAAAGTTTGTTAAAAAAATGTCCGTCATACAGAGAAAGCAATGCGCACAAAAAAGACAGCAGGAAAGAGAAAAATCCTGTAAGAATTGTCATTAATTTTTCGGAGAAGGACAAAAAATGCAAGAAAACACAAAAGAACTTGCAAAAAAATGAGAAAAAATAAAAAAAACACTTGCAAAATGAAACTGATGGGAATATAGTATGCACATAGTTGCAAAAAGCAATGTCAAAAAAATGAAAAGAGGATTTTGTGATGAAGAAGTTTATGGCTTTGATTCTGACCTTGATTATGGTCGTGTCTTTGGTCGCCTGCGGCGGCGGTTCCAGCTCCAGCAGCTCCAGCTCCGGTGCTAGCGATCCCGCTCCTGCCACTACCGAGCTGACCTTCACCACCGGCGGTGAGACCGGTACCTATTATGCTTTCGGCGGCGTTATCGCTCAGGACGTGACCGCCAACACCGACGTCAGCGTGACTGCCATCAGCTCCGACGGCTCCAAGGCCAATGTGTTGCTGCTGGACTCCAACGATGCCCAGCTGGCTTTCTGCCAGTCTGACGTTATGGCTTATGCCTACAACGGTACCAGCACTTTTGCTGAAGAAGGCGCTGTGGATTGCTTCTCCACCGTGGCAGCTCTCTACATGGAGCAGATCCAGATCGTCACCTGCAATCCTGAGATCAAGACCGTTGCCGATCTGAAGGGCAAGAAGGTTTCCGTTGGCGCCGCCGGTTCCGGCACCTATTTCAATGCCATCGACATTCTGGGCGCTTACGGCATGACCGAGAGCGACATCGTTGCCAACTTCCAGAGCTTTGGCGACAGCACCGACAGCTTGACTGACGGCACCATCGACGCTGCCTTTATCGTGGCTGGCGCTCCCACCAACGCCATTACCTCTCTGGCTACCACCAAGGATGTGTATCTGGTCAATCTGGACAGCGAGCACATTGCTACCTTGCTCAAGACCTCTCCTTATTACAGCGAGAGCATCATCCCCGGCGGCACCTATGAAGGTCTGGACGCTGAGACCACCACCGTTGCTGAGGGCGCCGTGGTTCTGGCCCGTGACGATGTTTCCGAGGACGCTGTGTATGCCTTCGTCTCCGACATCTATGAAAACGCTGCAAACCTCTCTCACGGCAAGGCTGCCGAACTCGATCTGGCATTCGCCTCTTCCGTGACTGCCGTTCCCTATCACACCGGTGCTGCCAAGTATTTCGCCGAAAAGGGTTATACTGTAGCTACCAAGTAAGAATCTGAACGGAGTTTTAGCGAGATATTCTCCACAAGGACTACGACGGCTGCGGCCGTTGTAGTCCCTTGTGCGTTCAAAGACCTGGGAGGTTTCCATGAAGTGGTTTCAAAAGAAAAAGCATGAGGAGAACGTGTCCTTTGAGGCGGCAGATGAAATCGTGAATAAAACCCGCGATATTTCCGAAGAAGAGGCCGCTCACATTGAACAGGATATTGCTGCAGAAGTGGATGCAGTGATGAAAAAGTATGACCGGGAATCCAACACCCGTATCTGGGAAGGTACACCCAAGATCGTCATTACGTGCATCCTGGCTCTGTTTGCGCTGTTTTGTATGTATGTAACATTGTTTGCCAGATGGCT
>JAFQND010000094.1 GCA_017396055.1 Oscillospiraceae bacterium | reverse complement strand
GGTCGAGTCGGCTGATAAAGCCTGTTTATAATGTCATTATATCACAGCGAAGCCGAAAAACAATCATTTTTAAAGCTCTTGAGCCGAAAAAAGCCCCGCCTCAGACCGGCGGGGCTTTTCTTTTTACATCCAGCTGATTTTGTTTTCTTCGCCTTTGCGGATGCGGGCGAGGTTGGAGCGGTGCCGCCAGACGATCATCACGGAAAAGATCACCAGAGCCGCCGTCATGACCGGCGAGCCCACCGCAAGGGCAGTATAGACCGTGACCGCCACAGCTGAGCCGATGCTCGAGAGGGCGATGATTTTGGTGAGATAGAGGATCACAAGAAAAGTGATCAGCGGCAGGAAAAAGACAAGCGGACTGCAGGGCCGGCACAGCATCATCCCAAAGAGATAGCCGTACATGACTGCCACCGCTTTACCGCCCCTGAACCGGGCGAAGAGAGGAAGACAGTGTCCCACCGCCGCCGCAAGTCCGGCGATCGTCATGGTCAGCTCCCGGTGGGGGAAGAAGGAGGCCAGAAATACTGCCAGAGAAACCTTCAGAATATCCAGTGTCATGACAGCAAGACCGGCTTTTTTGCCCAGTACCCGTCCGGCGTTGCCGCCGCCGAGGTTTTTGCTTCCGTGCTGGCGGATATCGGTTTTGTAAAAGACCTTGCCGATGACCAGCGCAAAGGGAACAGACCCCAGAAGGTAGCCGAAAACAATGGGGAGCAGAAGCTCTATGATCATACACAGACTCCTTTCTTATTTTCTGATGACCTGAATGGTCACACAGCCGGGACCGCCGTGGGTCATAAGCGACGGCACCAGCGGATACAGCGCAGTCTCTGCGCCGGGGAACTGGCTGTGCAGATATTCCAGCATCTTTGCGGCCTCTTCTTCGGCACCGGCGTGACAGACGCCGATCAGCCAGTTTTCATCGACCCCCACCTTTTTCAGATGTTCCGCCACCGCTTCCAGCGCTTTCTGGCGGGAGAGCTTGATGATGAAAAGGCTGATCCGCTTTTTGGTCTCGTTCTGGGTCAGGACCGGTACGACCCGGACGGTGCGCAGAAGCTTTGCTGCCACCGGGGTCAGTCTGCCGCTGCGGCGGAGAAAATCAAAGTCGGCGGGAATGACAAACGAAAGAGAGGACTCGATGTTTTCCTCCAGATCTCTGACGATCTCAGAAACGGGCTCACCTTCTTCGGCCAGACGGAGGGCTTTTCTGACCAGATACCGTTGTGCGGCGGCCAGGGTTTTGGTATCGACCACGTGGATCCGTCCGGGGTTTTCGGCCATGTCGCGGGCGGAGACCATGGCACTGTAGGTGCCCGAAAGGCCGTCGCCGATGGGCAGGGCGAGGATCTCTTCGCCGGTGCTTTCAAAGGCTTCGAGAATATCGCCGATGGCGGGCTGAGAGGTGGTGGGTACGGCGCCGCCGTTCACAAGGGCAAGAAAATCCTCGCCGGAGATGTCGAGAAAATCCCGATAGGCGGTGCCGTCGATGATGGCACAGGAGGGTACCGTGATGATACCGAGGGCTTTGGCTTCTTCGGGGGTAAACAGGGTAGGGGTATCTGCAACGATCTTCATATGGTTCACTCTGCCTTTTTCTATAGAGATATGTTTATCTTATCAGAGGTTTTTCAATACCATGTTATCATATTTTCTTTATCTTGTAAACCGATTCTCGAAATTTTATCCCCGAAAAAAAGAAAAACCCCCGCACAAAAGGCGGGGGATGCTGTATCAGTATTTTTTCACAAGCTCATTTCCGATGGCGAAAAGCAGCGCCATGGCGGCATCTTTACAGCTTTCGGGGACGGGCTGGACGAATCTCTGCGCTTCAAGGGTCAGGTCACCCTGATAGCCGCTTTCTTTCAGCGCAGTCAGGATCTCATCCCAGCGGACAGTGCCGTAATAAGGGGCAGTATGTCCGTCCGAGCGGCCGTCGTTGTCCTGGATGTGCAGGCATCTGAGCCGGTTTCCCAGCATAGTGATGGCTTTTCGCTGATCGAGCCCCTGAATATGGGCGTGGCCGATATCCCAGCATACGCCCACGGGGAATCCCGCAAGGCTGTCACAGAGAGCGATAAGGTGTTCCGGTCTGCCGCCGAAGGAACCCTCCTCGGGGGTATTTTCAAAGACGATGCCGGTGCCCAGCTCTTTGGCAAGGGCGGCGAGAGGGGCGTAGAAATCCCTTGTGCGGGTGAACGAAAGGGCCATATCACCGGGAACAGTTCCGGGCTGCATGACCACCCATGGGATCCCGAGCCTTGCGGCCGATTCCAGCGACAGCGCACACATTTCTCTCAGATGGTCGGTCCGTTCACTCTCTTCAAAGATGTCAAAAAGCGGACCGTGGGACTGATTCAGCCGGACACCGTGGAGATAAACGAATTTCTCGATCTCAGAAAGCCAGCATTCCCACCGGGGAAGGGCAGAAAACCAGCCGTTTTCATCCCGCAGCTCCATCCAGTCGTTGAAGTTGATATCCATGGTGCGAAAGCCCGCGTCATAGACCCGCTGCATCTGTGCGGTGACGGAGCCCTGTCCGAAAAAGATGTTGATCGAAGTCGAAAGATCCATATTTTTCCCTCACTGTTCCAGAATATACCTGAGATCCTCCATGGCCTTGTCCAGATTGAATCTGCCGTTGCCGACGGGATAATAGACCGGCCAGAGGGGAATTCCCTCCAGCGTGAACTGCTGTTTTCTGCACTGTGATACCGAGATGTTCTGTCCCAGAAGAAGGGAACTGACCTGATTGCCGAAGGAGATGATCCGCTTTGGCGCGGTCAGCCGCAGCTCCTCCATAAAAAGGGCGAGATAATCCCGATAAACGCTGTCGGGCAGATGACGGGCATCCGGGAGGGTACATTTTCCAAGGTTGGTGATATAGATCTTCTGCGCCGCCAGATGGCTGTACAGCTCTTCCGAAAAGGCCGTGTCCCAACAGACGGGCTTCATCGCCCGGATGCGGTCATGAAGGCTGTCCGACAGAAATCCCAGACCGTAAAAGATCTCCCAGACCGGTTTTGTGCCCAGCCAGGGGGCGCGGATGCCCGGCCAGTCGGGGGAGGCGGCCACATTCCGTCCGGTGGGGTTCATAAAGACAAAACAGGTCTCAGGGTTTTCTTCACAGCCGCCCCAGAGGATGGAGCGGAGATCTTCGCCGCCGTGAACGGCCTGCAGGCGGTCGTATTCTTTTATAAGATCGCTTCGGGTGCAGGTGTCAGCGGGCACGGGAATTCCTTCTTTCTTTTGAAGTATGCTTTGGAACAGATGGAAAGTCCGGCATTGAGCCGGAACTTTCCATGCGGGCACCCCTTAATAGGGTTCTCGTACTCTCCTGATTTTTATGGACGATATAAGAGTTTCGCCCATTGCGATGGGCGACCAGAGCGCCGCTCTGGACTTGCGATTTTTCGGGAAAAATCGAGTAAAGCTTTGGATAACTGCCGCTATCCGGTCATCAGCCGATCCTTACCACATTGACCGAATGGGCGGGCAGGCAGAGGCGGATAAAGTTTTCGCCCTTTTCGAGAACCGCACCGGGATTGTCCACGGGGTGGACGCTGTCGCGGCCGATATCGTTGTAATCGTCGGCCGATTCGCCGATGAGGGAGGTGACGGTGACTTTGCCGCTGACGGGCAGCTCCAGCGTGATCTCTTTGGCGTCGGTCTCGTGCTTGTTGATACAGGAGACAGCGATCGCGCCGGTGGCGGAATCGACGGTGGCGACACAATCGGTCAGACCGACGGTCACATCCTCGTCCTTGCGGCCGGGAACGGTATAGGACTCTTCCTCCTGCATCCAGCTGTCGATGACCGTGTCGCCCATCAGGCTGACATACATATCAAAGACATGATAGGTGGTGCGCAGAACGATGCCGTCCGGATGGGTGAAGATGGCGCCGCGGGTGTTGACCACGGGCGAGAAGTTTGCCATGCCCACGATGTCGGCATTCCGCAGAAGGGTGTTGAGGAAACAGGCCGAGAAGACCGCGTCGGCCATGGTATAGCTCGAATTGATGTCGTTGTCGTCGCGGGGGGTGAGGTATTCGTCGGGGGTGCGGCCCATATAGACGGTGTGGATGTTGGGATGATACCAGCCCCGTAGATTCCATTCGTCAAAGGCGATGCGGATCTTTTTCTCGAGACCCATGGCGGTCAGCAGGCCGCGGACCTTGTTGATATCGTCTTCCAGTTCGGCGGTATAGGCCATACATTTCGCATAGGGAGCCAGATTGTTATCGGTCTGGATCCAGTCCCAGTAGGCATGGATGGAGATCCAGTCCAGCCAGCGGGAACATTTGCGCAGAAGGCTCACGTTCCAGTCCAGGTCGACCAGCGCGGCGGCGCTGAGGCTGGCGTCGGGATCCACTCGCTGCATCAGCTTGCAGGATTCTCTGACAAGGCGGCCCCATTCGGAGATCTCTTTGGCGCCCAGTTCATGGCCGCCCCAGTTTTCGTTGCCGACGCTCCAGAATCTGACGTTGTGGGGCTCGGGATAGCCGTTTTCGATGCGCATGCGGGCATATTCGCCCTCGGTGGCCAGATTGCAGTATTCGATCCAGTCGCTCATCTCTTCGGCGGTGCCGGTGCCGGCGTTGGTGCAGATATAGGGCTCACAGCCCAGCTTGCGGCAGAATTTGACAAACTCATCGGTGCCGAAGGTGTTGGGATCTTCCACTCTCCAGGACTTGTCGAAGACCGGTACCCGTTTGCCGACACCCTTTTTCCAGTTATAGCTGGAGACGAAACAGCCGCCCGGCCAGCGGATGATGGGGGTACGGATCTTTTTCAGCGCCTCCATGACGTCTGTGCGGAAGCCGTCTTCATCCGAAAGGGGAGAACCGGGATCAAAAATGCCGCCGTAGATCTGGCGGTGGAAATGTTCGAGAAAATGACCGTAAAGCATCGGGTCACGCTTGAAGAGTTCTCTTTGAGGAGTGATCGTCAGACGCATAGAAAGTACCATCCTTTCGCTTGTACTCCGGCCGGTATGGGACCGGTGCGGTTTTCAGTTTCAGTATAGCGGATTTTACGGCTGATTTCAAGATTCTGCCTGCGGCTTTGAAAGAGTAAAACGGTTTTTGCTGAGCAGAATAGAATACCGAAAGAAAAAAAGCCCCGTTTTTCGGGGCGGGAAAGGGGATACAGCCATGAATCTGACGACCTGTTCCTCTCCCTGCCGGTGGCAGAAAGAGGGGCGATGCACCCTGCCGCCTGAGCTCCCTGCCGGGGAGAGGGGAGAGGGCTGCGGGTATTTCAGTGCCGCTGAGGGGGATACCTGCCGGCTCACTCAAACCAAACCGTAGGGACAGGCCATCGGGCTGTCCGCGGCATGAGCGTACTATAACTGCGGGAGCGCAATGTTGTTGTCGGAACGAAAAGCCTCCCCTTGGAATCAAGGGGAGGTGGCTGAACGCAGTGAAGCCGGAGGGGATGTCGATCAAGGGATAACGTGACAGCGTTTAATCTCGTTACAGATTGCCGGCAGTTCTGAATACTGCCTCTGAATCATGTGGCCGGAAACCGAAAATCACTCCTCCTTATGGATCGTCCGGGCAAACCCCACCGATTCTGTGCCGTAACGCTGACGGATCGAGTCCATGGTGCCCTCCAGCCGGCGGACCTTCTTCTGATCGATCTGCGGCTCATCCGACGTGAAAAGGCTCAGCTGCTCGCCCATGATGCCGTGGTCAAAGCCGGAGGCGGTGACGGTGATCGCCCGGATGGGCTGGCGGTAGTCCCAGTTTTTATCGATCAGTTCCATGGCCGTCAGGAAAAATTCCCGCGCGAGGTCGGTCTGATGGGACATGGTCTTCTGTCTCGAGATGGTGTGAAAATACGGATCTTTGAGGGCGACGGTAACGGTCGCGGCTTCCATGCCGGTTTTCCGTACTCTTGCGGCCACCTGATCGCAGAGCGCCAGCACCGCCGGCAGCACCTGGTCTCTTCCTCTGAGGTCTTTGGGATAGGTGACGCCGTTGCCCACCGATTTTGCTTCGGTCTCGGTACCGTATTCGGCAACGGGGCTGTTTTCTTCCCCGCGGGCATAAGAGAGGATCTGTGCCCCCATTTTTCCCAGCTTTCGCTGTACGATGTCATCGTTGAAATTCGCCAGCTCGCCGATGGTGTGGATGCCCATGCGGGCGAGGGCATCGGCGGCGGATTTTCCCACAAATAAAAGGTCTCCCACCGGCAGCGGCCAGACGATCTCACGGAAATTT
Organism: Oscillospiraceae bacterium; assembly: GCA_017396055.1. GTDB lineage: Bacteria > Bacillota > Clostridia > Oscillospirales > Ruminococcaceae > Faecivivens. Next base: position 970 of record JAFQND010000094.1, on the reverse strand, counting down.
TCCCTTGTGATGACGGTGGTGGCATCGGGCTTTTTATAGTCGCGTCCCAGCTTGGCAAAGATCTTGTTGAACGAAACGCCCACCGAGATGGTCAGACCGGTCTCACGCTTTACCTCTTCACGGAGGCGGTCGGCGATGGTGGGGCCGTCACCGAAAAGACGGCGGCTGGCGGTCACGTCAAGCCAGGATTCATCGATGCCGAAGGGCTCGACCTGGCTGGTATAGCGGCAGTAGATCTCGTTGACCCGGCGGGAGAATTCCCGATAGGCGCCGTGGCGGGCGGGGACGAGCACAAGGTCGGGGCATTTCTGTTTTGCCTGCCAGATGGTTTCGGCGGTTTTGACGCCATAGCCTTTGGCCAGCTCGTTTTTGGCTAAAATGATGCCGTGGCGCTGTTCGGGGTCGCCGCAGACGGCCATGGGCACAAGCTTCAGCTCGGGGCGGAAGACGCACTCCACCGAGGCAAAAAAGCCGTTGCAGTCACAGTGCAGGATCGTGCGGTCGGTTTGCATGGGTCATCCTCCTTCCCACAGGTTCCCCTTGTCAGGGGAGCTGTCTGAGCAGGGGCGGGGTCTCCGTCTATCCGAGACGTTTGACTTATATCGGCGGGACGGGAAACCCGTCCCCTACGATCATACTCAGGCAGGCGGGAAATATTTGTAGGGGCGGGGTCTCCCCGCCCGTCTGTCTATCCTTAGTATTCACCCAGTGTCAACTGTTGGAGATTCATGGAAAATGCCGGCAGGAAATGGGCCATGAAATACTCCACCTCGGGCAGGGGGGAGAGCTCCAGCTGTTTGAGAGAGGCCAGTTTTGCGCCGGAGAACTCGTGGCTTCCGGAATTTTCCTCCTGGATGCATTTGATCAGGGCGCTGAGCCGGTCGGCGGCTTTCAGATAGGGCTGCAGCTCGGCGTCGCCTTCGCCCGAAAGGTTGAAGATCTCTTCATAAACGGGTTTCATCTCGTCGGG
>JAFQND010000093.1 GCA_017396055.1 Oscillospiraceae bacterium | reverse complement strand
CGTCATCGCCGCCGCTCAGCTTATAACGGGTGCTGGCTTTGGTCTGCAGACGTTCGTAAAGATTGCGGACATGGCGGCCGTTGCCGAACTCGCGGGCAAGAGGATCATTCTGGTGTTTTCCCGCGGTATAAGGGATCTTTTCGAAGTATTCCCGCAGGCGGGCAGAGAATTCTTCGCCGCAGACAAAGGGAAGCTTTACCATTCGCTTAAAGATCTCACAGAGTTCGTCGGCGTTATAGTTGGGGAATTCCAGCGTACGGGAAATACGGCTGCGCAGGCCGGAATTTCCTTTAAAGAGTTTTTCCATATCATCGGAATAGCCGGCAAGAATGACGACCAGCTGGGAACGATTGTTCTCCATTTCGGTGACGAGGGTGTTGAGGGCTTCTCGGCCGAAATCACGGCTGTTTTCATCGCCGTTGTAAAGGCTGTATGCCTCATCGATAAACAGCACGGAACCGTAGGCACTGCGGCAGATATCGGCGGTTTTGGGAGCGGTCTCACCGATGCTGGTGCCGCAAAGCTCACGGGCATTGATCTCATAAAGGTTGCCGACACTGAGTACGCCCCGCTCGCGGAGGATCCGGGCAACCGCCCGGGCAGCAGAGGTCTTGCCGGTGCCGGGGTTTCCTTTAAAGCACATATGCAGGCTATAAGGAAGGCCGGACTGTCTGCCTCTGAAGCGGCGATCGATCGAAATACCGTCAAGAATCTCATTCAGTTCCGCCTTCAGCGAGGTCAGGCCCACCATATTTTCAAGGATCTGTTCGCCGGTCATATCCAGTTCCATATCTTCGTTGAAGAGCGACAGATCTTCGCCGGTGATCACTTCAGCGGAGGAGCCCTTCCCTTCCGAAAGAGCGCGAAGCTTGAGATAGATCATCTCGTTGACAACTCTCTGGATGGTCATAAATCCACTGAAACCGCCGCTGGATTTCTCTTTCATGATCCGCTGGCTGAACAGAGCAACCGCAGAAGCATCCATGGAAAGCTTACGCTCGGCAAGAATACGGGCAGCAGCTTCGGCCATTTCTTCACCGGTCAGCGGAGGAAATTCGATTCTTCTGACAAAACAGAGGCTGCTGAAATCACTTTCTACTCTACGGAGAGTCTGCTGGTCCAGATATGGTACGCGGAAGACCACATAACTGTCGAAAAGATCACTGGCACAACGACGCAGAAATTCCGTAAACCTTGTGTCGCCGGTCAGCGAGACCCACTTGGAAAGGTCAACACAGGTCAGACAAGCACAATCCTGCAGTTTTTTCAGTTTGGCAAGAGTAGTGCGCAGCGGTTCAGTATCCTGGCTGTCGGCAGGTGCTTCCAGTTTGACAATGGGACACTCTTCATCCTCGATGGGAAGGCCGCAGCTGTGCAGCAGCTTACGCAGAAGGCTGAGTGAGCGGCCAAGACCGCATCCATGACCGATGGCCAGCAGCGGACGCTGGGAATAAAGCACATCTTCGGCACCGGCCTCAGATACAAGACCGCGCATCTGGACGATCTCGTGGGCAAATGCTTTGAATTCATGGGCACCAATCAGTTCGTCGATCTCTTTCAGGACCTCAGGGCGTTCATCTTCCTGCTGGACGGAAAGATCGGCTTTTTTCTCTTCGACGCGATAGCTCATCAGACGGCGGCTCTCACGCTGCAGCTCATCGCCGTTTTCGGAAAGATAGCCCATCTGCAGAGCTGCCTGATCAACCAGTCTGCGGCAGTCGATAAAAGTCAGCACCATGCACTGCACTTCGAGACGCAGCGAGCTGTCGGTACAGCTGTCTTCCAGAATATGATAATTTCTTCCTTTT
>JAFQND010000092.1 GCA_017396055.1 Oscillospiraceae bacterium | reverse complement strand
GGTCACAATGGAAGACCTGCTGGAAGAGATCGTCGGCAAAATCTATGACGAATTTGACCCCGCCGAAAAAGAAGAGATCGTCCGTCTGGAAGAAAACCTCTGGCGCGTTGCAGGTACTGTCCGCGTCGAAGAGCTGGCCGAAGAGCTGGAGATGGATCTGTCGGACGAAGATTACGATACCGTTGCAGGCATGGTCTTCAGCTGTCTGAGTTCGATCCCCGGTGACGACGCTCAGCCTGACGTTGAAGTGGCCGGCCTGGAGATCCATGTGGAATCCATCCGCAGCCGCCGTATCGAGAGTGTACTGATCAGAAAAGCTGTCAAAGAATCCGGCGAAGAAGACGAAGATTGATCAAAAAAGGCACCCGAAAGGGTGCCTTTTTGCTTTGCAAAATAAATTATCCCATGACTCTCAGCAGATATGCCGCCATGATCTTGGCATATTCTACGAGATTTTTGCATTCGATGTGCTCGTCGGGCTGATGAGCTCCGCCGTAATCATAGAAGGGTCTGCCAACGCCGAAACCGTAGGCCTGCGGACTGCCGTACTTGAGGATCACCGACAGGTCGGACAAACAGGAACCGCATACCTTCAGTTCCCGTCCGGTGGCTTCCAGCGCAGCTGCCTGCATATCACGGATAGAATCGCAATCCGGTTCGGCATAGACATAGTGGAAGAACCGGTTGGTGCCCTCAAAGCATTCACCGACGATGCCGAGGGGTTTCAGCTTCTCGCTGAGGCGCTCTTCCATTTCATGGTACTCTGCATAGATCTCTTCCTTGGTCAGATCGGTATAGAGAGTGAAATCCACCTCGCCTGCACCCAGATCAGCACCCCGGTCGCCGGCTCTGAAGCCCATATAGCGCAGCGCAGTGGAAGGAATGACTGTACCGGCATAGAAACGATTCCGCTCCAACTCAGCGCGGCGTTTTGCGCCAAAAGCATCCAGCTCTTCCATAACGATAGGAATGACAAGAGCAGTAACCCGGGCATTATCCGTAGGCTCTTCGGTGTGCCAGCGATAGCGGAAGGAACCGCCGCCGGAAGCACAGTGCCAGATCTCAAAGTCCTTGCAGTCCATATTGACGATCCGATCACAGGGATACTTCATACAGGAAGCAAGAGCACCGTTGCTGCCGCCCTTCTCTTCGTCGCAATAGCCGGTGAAAAGAACATTGGCTTTCGGGACAAAACCGGCATCCTTCAGAAGGCGAATGATAAACAGCGCAGTGGCAATGGCATATTTATCATCACAGGCGCCTCTGCCCCAGATCTTTCCGTCCCGGACCTCGCCGATCAGCGGTTCAAAGGTCCAATTGGCCCGGTCGCCGATCACAACGGTGTCCAGGTGCGCCATCAGCATCAGCATATCGCGGTCTTCGGTGCCTTTCCATCGGGCTGTTACGTTATAGCGGTTCTCTAAGCCGCGGTTTTTCAGGCTGTCGGGATGCTCATTGAAACCTTCCACCTGTACCGGTGTGTACAGGTCGCTTTCCAGACCAAGCTCGCGGCAGAGTTCATCTACGTAACGGGCACATTCCTCTTCGTTGCCCTTATAGCCGAAGTTCTCAGAATTGATCCGGACAAGCCGGCAAAGAAGATCAAAGAGTTCCTCTTTTCGTTCGTCAATAGCAGTACAGATTGTTTTCAGGTCAAGCATGAAACATCCTCCTTTTACTTACTCCTGCTTTTATCATACCGTATCCGACAGAACAATGCAATCCCTAAAATCGAAAGAGCCCGGCGATGTAAAATGCCGGACTCTTTCGGGAAAAGAGGAATTTGTTATTCAAAACACTCATCCAGATGTTCTTTATCAAAGGGCTTTGTGCATGCGCTCACCAGAGGCGTTACGATAACGGATGCGATCATGGCATATACGCCGAAATTGGGCGCCATGGACTTTGCTGCAGCAAAACCGGATACTGCCGTATAAAGAATGACCAGACCCAGAACTACTGCCAGACCGGACAGCAAACCTGCCCAGGCACCGGCTTTGGTGATCTTTCTGGAGTAAAGGCCCCACAGGAACGGACCGATAAAGCAGCCGGCAACGATACCCCAGGAGAAGGACATCAGATTAACGATGAAAGAGATATTCATCGTTGCAAACAGATAGGACAGTGCTACGAAAGCAAGGCAGAGGACTCTCATCAGAGTCATGCGGCTCTTTTCCTTCATATCAGGCTTGACGACGCTCATCAGGTCAACGGCAACTGCCGAGCTGGAAGAAAGCACCAGAGAGCCGAGAGTAGACATGGAAGCAGAGAGCAGCAGAAGAAGAATGACTGCCAGAAGGATGACCAGAGCAGCATTGTCTGCGAGTACGGTCATCAGGATCTGCGGTACAACAGCATCAAAGCCGCCTGCCAGGTCGGGCAGACCCTCTGCGTTGGCAGAAACGAACAGTCTGCCGAAGCTGCCGACCAGGTATGCGCCAACGCCGATCAGCAGGGAGAAAGCGGTAGCGATAACGGTGGCGGGAACAACACTCTTTTCATCTTTGATGGCATAGTATTTATGAACCATCTGGGGCAGGCCCCAGACGCCGAAACTGGTCAGCGCGATATTGGTTGCCAGCATGCCAAAGCTTTTTCCGCCGGTGATATCGGTGAGGGCAGGATCGATCTCATTCAGACGGCGGAAGCCTTCTGCAAGACCGCCGACCTCAGGGCGGGTAACGACTGCAATGATCATGGCAGTGATACCGACAATCATGATGATACCCTGTACAAAGTCGGTATACGCAGTAACTTTATAGCCGCCGAGAACGAGGCTGACCGCGGCCAGAGCCGCTACCAGCAGCATAATAACTTTATCGGATACACCGGGGAAAACTGCGCCGAAGAGGGAACCAAGGCCCTTGTAAACGCCTGCAGCGTAGGGAACCAGGAAAACAAAGATGATCGCCGCGGCATAAACTTTCATTCTGGTGCTCTTATAGCGTTTTGCAAAGAATTCCGGCATGGTAGAGGCATCCAGCTTCTGTGTCATACGGCGGGTAGGCTTTGCCAGCAGGAGCCACGCGATCAGACAGCCGATCACGGCGTTGCCAATACCGATCCACATGGAACCAACACCAATATTCCAGCCGTGCATGCCGGCATAACCGATAAAAATAACGGCAGAAAAATACGAAGTACCATAGGCAAATGCCGAGATCCACGGGCCAACGCTGCGTCCGCCCAGAAGGAAGCTGTTCATATTGGTAGCAGCACGGCGACAGTACAAACCGATCCCCAGAAGAACCGCGACATACAGAGCCAATGCAATGAGCGTGATCGTTTGTGTCATGATAGTCTCTCCTTCACTTTCGTGGTTAAAAGCTTAAACGCTTTAAAGCTTTTATGTGTTGAATTATAAACCCTGTGCAAGGGAAAGTCAAGACTACAAACGCACTTTCTGCCACTTTAACAGTTTAAAGTAAATATTTTGTATGAATTGCTTAATCCTCCGTCCTTTTCTCTCTAAGCAGCAGTGTCACCGTAATACAGACGACCAGATACAGTACGACCGTGATCAAAGTTGTCCAAAGTCCTTTTCTGACAAGTTCTTCTGCCCCCATCACCCACGAGCCTCCCCACAGGAACAGCCTCGTCAGCAGCGAAACCGGACACCAGCTGAACAGCCAGACGGTGATACGGTAATATTTCCGGCGGTAATATTTTCCCCGTTCATCCCCACAGATATGGAACGTGATCTCCAGAACAACGATATTCAAAAGATTCATCAGCGAGGCAAGCAGCAGCGTCGTCGGATTCGTCATGACAAAAATGCCAATGAAGTATAAAAACAGCGGCAGCACCTGAAGCGCTACGAGAATGCTCAATCCGATCTGCCGACTCTGTTCGGAGCGAAAGAAACCGGGTTTTGCCGTGGGGGCATTAACCTGACGAAAAGGGGGCTCTTGAATATCCTCACTCATTTCATCTTTCAAAAGATAGTCAATGGATACACCGAAGAGTTCGCTCAGCTGCAGAAGATTTTTCGCGTCGGGCAGTGTTGTCCCCATCTCCCATCGCGAGACCGCCTGACGTGAGACTTCCAGCCGGTCGGCCAGTTCTTCCTGCGACATGCCTTTCTGTCTGCGAAGCCGGTATAATTTTTCTGAAAATGTCATCTGACACACTCCCTTCCTATGATTTCAGTATAACGAAAAAAGCTATTTTCCGCCACCATTTCTTCCTGTCAATTCCGCAACTCAATGTAACATGTCCGTGCCGCCTTGATTTTTATCCCCGATAAGAGTATGATGGAACTATCGACATGAAAGGCGGCGGATGATTTGGCATCAGCACAGAACGATTTCTCTAAAGGCGCAGTATGGCGCAATATTCTCCGCATGGCTATTCCCATGACCGTAGCGCAGCTGATCCAGGTGCTCTATAATATGGTGGATAGGATCTATCTGGGACATCTTCCCGGGGCATCCGCTCTGGCGCTGACCGGTGTCGGCCTGACATTCCCTATTATCACCATGATCGCTGCCTTCACAAATCTGTTCGGTGTCGGCGGAGCCCCGCTCTGTGCCATTGCCAGAGGAGAAAAGGACGAAGCCCGTGCTGAAAAGATCATGGGCAATACGCTGACGATGCTGCTGCTGACCGGCGTTGTCATTATGATCATCGGATATCTTTTCCGCAAGCCGATCCTCTATCTTTTCGGCGCCAGCGATGACACTTATCCCTACGCGGACGCTTATCTTTCAATTTATCTTTGCGGTACACTTTTCACAATGATCAGCCTTGGCATGAACGGCTTTATCAATGCACAGGGCTTTGGAAAACACGGCATGCTGACCGTTTCTATCGGCGCCGCCGCAAACATTCTGATGGACCCGCTCTTCATCTTTGTATTTGATATGGGTGTTTCCGGTGCAGCGCTGGCGACAGTGCTCTCACAGGCACTCAGCGCCGCCTGGGTCCTTTTGTTCCTGACTGGTAAAAAGGCTATCCTGAAGATCCGCAAAGAAAATCTCATTCCCGATTTCAGACTTGTCGGGAAAATCGCCACTCTTGGCCTCTCGGGATTCATTGTAGCAGTGACAAACAGCCTGTGCAACATCGCCTGCAACGTTACCCTGCAGAAATACGGCGGCGACCTTTTCGTCGGCGTTATGACCGTACTCAGTTCGGTGCGCGAATTGTTCAGCCTGCCCGTCACGGGTATCACCAACGGCGCGCAGCCTGTTCTGGGCTATAATTATGGAGCAAAAAAATACACCCGTGTCAAAAAAGCAATTTTGTTCACCACGGTGATCGGTACTTCTTATACTGTTCTGACCTGGGTCATCCTGATGCTCTTCCCGGAGCCCTTTATCCGGATGTTCAACAATGACCCCGAACTTCTGAATGTTGGTATTCCCGCGTTGAAACTCTTCTTCTTCGGTTATTTCATGATGTCGCTGCAGTTTGCGGGACAGTCCACTTTCACTGCACTGGGAAAATCGAAACACGCTATCTTCTTCTCTCTGCTGCGTAAAGTTGTCATTGTTGTACCGCTGACCTTTATTCTGCCGATGATCGGAAATCTCGGTACCGATGGTGTCTTCCTTGCGGAACCGATCTCCAACTTTATCGGCGGCACCGCCTGCTTCACCACGATGATCTTTACCGTCTGGCGGAAACTCGGCAAAGATGAACCGGATCCTGCTGGGGAGGAGAAAGCAGGCTGACCCTGAAAGGAGCCGTCATGTACCCTGAAACCGTATCTGCTGTTCTCAACTATATTCGGGAATTTTACGGTGCGGAACCGGAATTCCTCTGGAAAGATTCAAACACCTCCGCTGCCATCCGGCATCCTGACACCAAGAAGTGGTTCGCGGCGCTGCTTTTGCAGACTCCAAATCGAGTCCTGCATCTTCCCGGAGAGGGGAGCGTCGATATCCTCAACCTGAAATGCGATCCCATGATCATCGGCTCGCTGACAGACGGCAAAAGATATCTGCCCGGTTATCATATGAACAAGGAACACTGGATCAGCATACTGCTGGACGGTTCCGTCCCGCCGGAAGAGATCTTTCCCTGGATCGATCTGAGTTTTCAGCTGACAAAGAAACCCGACCGCAAAAGACGAACTTCCCCTTGACAACCGGGCGGAAGTTCCTTATAATAAATATGTTGCCGGTATGGCGGAATTGGCAGACGCACGGGACTCAAAATCCCGCGGTAGCGATATCGTACCGGTTCGACCCCGGTTACCGGCACCATCAGAAAAGGACACCCTTTCGGGTGTCCTTTTTCGTTTCAGCCCATACACGAGTTCCAGTCGTGCGCTATAAATATCCCCTGCAGACCGAAAGACAGCAAAACCGCCCTCCTATACGGAAGGCGGTCTCTTTTTTACTCAAACTTCATCGAATAGAGCTTTACATCCGACATTCTGAAGCGGATGCGGACCGGTTTGCCCGCAAAGGCGGAGAAATCGCTGCCGTCGGCAAAGAAGACCTCGCGGTCGATGGTATCACCGAAGACTTCGAAGCTCTCGCCGGAGATGGGATTTCCGTCCTCATCCAGAAGATCCACATAGATATAGCCGAACGCCGAACCAGAGAAGTTCAGATGCAGCTTCGATCCTTCGAATACAAGAGGCTTTGTGACGAGCACCTTCTCGTCCGCTCCGGCAGTATAGCAGGCAAAGCCGTCCTTGCGGATCTCCCAGCGGTTGAGGGGCTTGGGTTTTCCATAGGCACGGTGGGCGTCGACCGTATAGATGGAATAGGTCCCGTCACCGGTATCGATCAGATTATAAGAAGGATAGCAATCACCGTAGACCCAGTTGTCCGTTTCCTCATAACCCGGTGTCATAAAAGCCTCTCTCCAGCGGTGCCAGTGCAGCGTATCGCGGGAGCACATGAACAGACAGTCGGTAACGGTAAATGCCTCGCGGTTTTCGGCTTTTGCGCTGTTGATGATAATCTTGCGTCCCTCCGCACCGGGAAGCTGATCGAAACAGGGGGTCCATTCCTTCCGCTCGCGATAGCGGGTAGGGAAACCGATCAGCATATGGGGGGCCCGCTCGTAGGGGATGACCTGATTGGTATACATGGGCCAGTCGTTATCGTCGTTGAACAGGATCCGCTGCGGCTCGGTCCAGTGGACAAAATCCTCGGAATAGATCACCCGGACATCGCGTGTGCCCTTGTTCAGATCCGGCCAGGGAACGTCGAAATCGCTGATGTCGCTGATGCCGTCAAAGTCCACATGACCGCTCATTTTGTCACTGACGATGTTGTGATAGTTGCGGACATAGGCGACATAGCGTTTTCCGTCCCAGTGTACGGTATTGTTGGTATCAAAGGCTCCATAGGTCGTCACAAGATGGGACAGCTCAAAGTGATAGCCGTCCGGAGAAACCAGACACCAGAGACCCCGCTTTTTCTTTCCGTCAACCTCCACGTGGGTGGAAGTGAGGATCTTGAATTTCTGCTCGGGGGGACAGGCGGGATTGGGATCGTTGAAGACAAAGGCATTGTCCTCCAGAAGATCGCCGGTCAGGACTATATTGTTGTCAAAAGAACCGTCTTCCTCATACTGTCCGAGAGAGGGTCTTGTCCAATGGATGCCGTCCTTGCTCTCGACGACACAAAGACGGACCTTGCCCACGCCCCAATCGGTATCGCCCCAGGCGATATAATACATCCGCCAGGTATCGTCTACTTTGACAAGGGTAGGATAGCTGATGGTCTGGCCGTCTTCGGGTCTGTCGAAATACATCAGCGTTTCTTTAAGAACAGGATGCATGATCTGTGAAACCGCAGTGGTCCTCTCTGTATCGATCAGATGATCATCCCAGAAAAGTTCACGTCGATTGCCAATATTGACAGCCATAGAATACACACTCCTTAAAAGTTCGTTGTATCTACAGTTTATTCTCCGACGCAGCAGTTGACAAGCGAAAAAAAGCCCGACAACATCTAAAAACAGCCCATCATACCGCAAAAAGCTCTCCCGTTCAGGGAGAGCTTTTCAATCAGATATCGCCCAGTTTTTTGTCGATCTTCGTGCGGAAGAACTGAATGATCGGGCCGGTGATGACCGCGTTCAGAATGGTGCCGATGCCGGCGATACGCCAGACATTTCCTCCTGCCAGCAGACAGAAGACCACACCGATGACCAGACCCAGCACGTCCGTTGTGACGCGTGCTTTCCGGAAGGAGACCTTGCCCTTTGTCAGATGCTCCACGATCGGTGCGATACTGTCATAAGGGGACAAACCCATATCGGCTTTCATATACAAAGCGACACCGAGAGGAGCACAGAGCAGCGCGATCGTCATGAGGATAAAACGAATCACAAGGTTCAGTTCCAGACCGGCAACATCCCAGCCCAGCCAGCAGATAAAATCCGCTATGTATCCCACACCGACCATATTGATGACGGTACCGATACCGATATAAGACCGCACCGTAAAGAACACCACGATCAGGATCACGATATTGCAGATCAGCTGCCAGTTGCCAAAGGACATATTCAGAAAATCACTGATACCCAGATTCATGCCGGAGCAGGAATCTACACCCAGCTCGCTGAGCCGATAAAGACCTACGCATAAACCGATGATGATATTACCCACGAACGCCAGCAGCAGCCGCAGTTTGAAATACTTTTTATCATGCATGGAAAAATCCCGCCTTTCTTTAGTAATAGCATAAACATTTTGGCAGTTCCCGTCAAGAGGGGAGTTGAATTTTTGTTGCTTATTGCATTGACATCCGTCAGAGAAAAATGCTATATTGAGGAGGAAACAAGGACATCGGTCCATATGAAGGAGGACACTTCCATGCTGACAAGACAGGCCGCTTTCGGCGGCAACGAAAAAATGCTCAAAGGTGCGCTGCACTGCCATACCACCCGTTCCGACGGCAAGGGCGATCCCGACGCTGTCATGCGTATGCATGCCGAACATGGCTATGACTTCATGGCCATCACCGACCACCGCCGCTATAATTTCGAGACTTATGCTCCCGAGACCGGTATCACCATCATCCCCGGCATGGAGTATGACAATACCTTTGAACACGGTAAGGGCTTCCGCTGCTTCCACACCGTCTGCATCGGCCATGCCGACGAGACCAACGGCTTTGAGCACGAACAGCGCTTTGAAAGCGGCACCGCCAAAGACCAGGAAGAATATCAGCCCTATCTGGAATGGCTGCACGAAAACGGTCAGATGACCATCTACTGCCATCCCGAATGGAGCTCCACCCCTGCCCGCTACTTTGAAAAGCAAAAGGGCAATTTCGCCATGGAGATCTGGAACTCCGGCTGTGCGATCGAAGATCATATGGACATGAATGCCGCCTATTGGGATGAGCTCCTCGGCCAGGGCATCCGAATCTTCGGCGTCGCCACCGATGACGGACACGCCATGTATCAGCACTGCAACGGCTGGGTCATGGTCAACAGCGAAAATAATGTGGATGCCATCCTCGCCGCCCTGAAGGAAGGCGCCTTCTACTCCTCCTGCGGCCCTGTCATCAAGGACTTCTATGTAGAAGACGGTGTCGCCCATGTGGAATGCAGTGAGGCAAGCTTTATCGAGTTCATCTCTGACCGTCATCCCACCAAGATGCTCCGCGGTGAAAACCTCACCTCCGGCGAGATCTCCCTCGACGGCGGCTGGGCCGGTGGATATGATTACATCCGTGTTTCTGTGGTCGATGCCGAAGGACGCAGAGCCTGGACCAACCCCATCTGGCTGGAATAATCTCCAAAAACGAGCACACTCCGTATTATGCGCAAGGCATAATACGGAGTGTTTTTAATTTCGCTTATTTTTTCATCTTCAGGATCTGGTCGAGCAGCTGCATGGCAGCCTTTTCCTTGGACATGATAGGAAGTTCGATCTCCTCATCGGCGCTGATCAGAGTCAGCACATTGGTGTCACCCTTAAAGCCTGCACCCTCTACCCTCAGGTTATTGGCAGCGATCAGATCGATACCTTTACGGGCGAGTTTCGCGCGGGAGTTTTCCAGCATATTCTCAGTCTCCATCGAGAAGCCGCAGAGGAACTGTCCGGGTATCCTGTTCTTACCCAGCCATGCGAGAATGTCGTCGGTGCGCTTGAGCGGGATAGACATATCGCCATCCTTTTTCTTGATTTTCTGGTCGGCAACTGTCTCGGGAGTATAGTCTGCCACAGCGGCAGCCTTGACGATGATGTCCTGTTCAGGGGCAGCGGCAGTAACTGCCTCAAACATATCCCTTGCGGAAACAATGGGAACGACCTTCACAAAAGGAGGGGGAGCGATGGCAGTCTGCCCGGTGACCAGAGTAACTTCCGCGCCGCGAAGCATAGCTGCTTTTGCGATGGCATAGCCCATCTTGCCGGAGGAATGGTTGGTGATATATCGCACCGGGTCGATGGCTTCCTGAGTGGCACCGGCAGTGACCAGCAGTTTCATGCCGGCCATATCTTTTTCACAGGCCAGCTCCCGCTCGATATACTGATAGAGTTCAGCGGGTTCGGGCATCTTGCCTTTTCCGTCATCACCGCAGGCCAGATGTCCCACAGCGGCATCGATCTGAATAAAGCCGTAATGGCGCAGCTTTGCCATATTGTCCTGCACAATGGGGTTGGCATACATCCGGTCATTCATGGCGGGGGAGAAGAGAATAGGACAGCGGCAGGGCAGCACCGTCGAGGTCAGCATATCGTCAGCGATACCATTTGCCAGTTTGCCGATAATATCGGCGGAAGCAGGCGCGATCAACAGCAGGTCCGCTTTCTTCGCCAGAGCGATATGATGGATCTCCGGAGGCTGAGTCCGTTCAAAAGTGTCGGTCAGAACGCGGTTACCGGTCAGCGCCTCAAAGGGCAGAGGAGGAATAAACTGCTCGCCGCCTTTAGTCAGAATGACATGAACGTCAGCGTGCTGTTTGACAAGCATGCTGACCAGATTTGGGACCTTATAGGCAGCAATGCCGCCGGTAACACCGATCAGAATAGTTTTTCCGGATAACAAGAAAACACTCCCTTTCAAAGGATAGAAGTCTACGGCTTCATTATAACACATTTCTTTCATTTGGAACATATCCCGAAAAAATTTCCGCAAACTCAGACTGGAACAGTTGCAATCAAAAAAATTTCGTGCTATCATGAAACTGCGAACGGTTCACCGTTCAGTATTTGCGCTATATCTCATAAGCCCGCGCAGGGCACAGGTTTTGCAAAGGGAAACCCGCAGATGAAACGCGAAGCGTCTGCCGAACAAGGTACAACGCACGAGTTTCGCGCAGTGAAACTTGCAGATGAAACGCAAAGCGTTTACCAAATAAGGTACAACGCGCGAGTTTCGCGCAGTGAAACTTGCAGATGAAACGCAAAGCGTTTACCAAATAAGGTACAACGCGCGAGTTTCGCGCAGCGAAACTTGCAGATGAAACGCAAAGCGTTTCATCGAGAATAGCAGCAGGAGGAATCATCGAATGAAAAACACCCGCACTCTTGCCATGACGCAGATCGCCCTTTTAGGCGCTATCATCTGTGTACTCGCATTCACCCCGGGAATCGGATATATCCCTCTGGGCGTTACCAGAGCTACTATCATCCACATCCCGGTTATCGTAGGTTCGATTATTCTCGGGCCCAAAAAGGGAGCCATCCTTGGTTTTCTTTTCGGTCTGACCAGCCTCATCAACAACACAATCAACCCCACTGTGACCTCCTTCACCTTTACGCCTTTTTATAACGGCGGTAATATGTGGAGCCTGGTGATCTGTTTTATCCCGCGTATTCTGGTCGGTGTGATCCCTTATTATGTCTATGAAGGTGTGAAATTCTTCTTTGACAAGCTGACCGCCGGCAAAAATTCTCCTCAGGCTGTTTTTCTGGCACTGGCAGGCCTTGCCGGTTCGCTGACAAATACCATCCTTGTTATGCTGGGCATTGCCGTTTTCTTCGGCGACAGCTATTCTGCCGCAAAAGAGATCCTGCCCGACGCGCTTTTCGGAGTAATTCTCAGCGTCATCGGTATCAACGGCGTCCCTGAGGCCATTCTTGCCGCTATTCTGACCGCCGCTGTCGCCGGCGCTCTGATGAAATATCTGAATCGCCGCTCATCCTCCCTGACCTGATCGGGTTTTCCGGAAAGAAGGTTCACCATGATCTTAGCTCTGGATGCCGGTAACTCCAACATTGTTCTGGGTTGTATGGAAGACGGCAAAGTCCTCTTTACTGCCCGCGTTGCCACAGACCGGCAGAAAACCGAAGATGAATACGCCTCTATTTTCAGCAGTATTCTGCAGATGAGAGGTATTGATCCCACCAAAACAGAAGGCGGTATCCTTTCTTCTGTCGTGCCGCCGCTGAACAGCACTCTGCTGAGTGCTGCCGAAATCATTACCGGCAAAAAATTTCTGCAGGTGTCTCCTGCACTGAAGACAGATCTTACGCTGAAAGTGGACAATCCCACCGCCCTGGGCAGTGACCGTATCGTGGATGCCGTGGCAGCCTGTGCCGGCTATTCTCTGCCGCTAATCGTTTTCGATTTAGGCACCTGCACCACCGTTTCTGTCGTAGATGCACAGGGTGCATTCCGCGGCGGCGTTATCTGCGCCGGTGTACGGATCAGTCAGGAAGCCCTGACCTCTCAGACGTCCCAGCTTCCCGGCATCAGCCTTGACACACCCAAAAAAGCCATCGGCCGCAATACGGTCGACAGTATGCGTTCCGGCGCTATCCTCGGCACAGCCGCCATGGTGGACGGCCTTATCGACCGCATCCGCGGTGAGATCGGCGCTGATGCCACCGTTGTCATGACCGGCGGTATGGGCAAACGGATTTACCCCTCCTGCCGCAGGAAGATCCACTATGACGGCGACCTGCTGCTGAAAGGTCTCTGGATCCTTTATCAGAAGAATAAGGAGGCAGCCGTATGATTCTCGCCATCGATATCGGCAACAGCAGTGTTGTCATCGGCTGCGCCGACGCAAATACCAATCAGATCATCGGCCGTCTGGCTGCCCATCGCTATAAAACCGAAGACGAATATGCCGTCGACCTGATGCGGCTGCTGGAGCTGCATCACATCGATCCCGCCGCTCTGGAAGGAGCAATTGTTGCGTCGGTAGTGCCGCCCATGAGCGATACCATCCGGGAAGCCGTTCGCCGCGTTACCGGCAAAAAGCCTCTTCTTGTAGGTCCCGGTCTGAAAACCGGTCTGCACATTCTGATTGATAACCCCGGTCAGCTGGGAAGCGGTCTGGTGGTCAATGCCGTTGCCGCCATTGAAAAATATCCCAAGCCTCTGATCGTCATCGACATGAGCACCGCCACCGTTGTTTCGGTCATCGACCGGCAGGGCCGCTATATCGGCGGCACCATCTGCCCCGGCATCATGATCTCGCTGGACGCACTGGCTTCCGGCACATCACAGCTTCCCCGCATCGGACTGGAGGCTCCTGAAACGGTAGTCGGTCCCACTACGGTGGATGCCATCCGGTCGGGTGCTGTCTACGGAAACGCCGCCATGCTGGACGGACTGATCGAACGGATCGAAGAAGAACTTGGGGAGAAGGCGACCGTCATCTCTACCGGCAAACTCTCGGCGCATGTGGTGCCCCACTGCGAGAGAGAGATCATTCACGACGAAAATCTTCTGTTGAGAGGTCTTTGGCTCATCTGGCAGAAGAATCATTGATAATATTGGAGGATTTATATTATGCTTATCGACATGCACGCACATTCTTCCGGCATCAGCAGATGCTGCCAGAGTCCTTATGACGTCATCATGAAGATCGCTCTCGAAAACGGCATGGACGGAATCATTCTGACCAACCATTATGAGATCGGTTATGTCAAAGAAGGTGGTCCCGCTGAACTGGCCGAGCGCTACATCAACGAATTCCTCGCCGCCGAAGCCTATGGCAAAGAGATCGGATGCAAGGTCTTCTTCGGCATCGAAGTCACCATGGTCCTGTACCCCAAAGTTCATATGCTGGTCTATGGTGTATCCACCGACTTCCTCAAGAAAAACCCCACCCTGTACAGCATGACTCAGGAAGAGCTCTATAAGCTGGTCAAGGCCAACGGCGGTACCCTTGTACAGGCTCATCCCTTCCGCGGCGGCACTACCGTACTGGATCCGAAGTTTATGGACGGCGTTGAGATCAACTGCCACCCCATCTACAAAAAATCCTATGCTGAAGAACTGATCGCCATCGCCGAAAAGGAACATCTCTATCTCACCAGCGGCGCTGATTTCCACGATGATACCCCTTACCGTGCAAAATGCGGTATGTATCTGCCCGACGACATCAAGGATCAGTTCGAGCTTCGCGACTATCTGCTGGCTCCCGGCAAAAAGAAACTCTGCCATCAGGAACCCAACTGCACTGAGATCTACGATTACGAATACGAAAGTGCCTATACCGCCCGCTGATCGGAGGACCCATGCCCTTTTCCGCAAAATCGCTGGATTTTCTCTTTGAGAACCGCCTTCATGACAAAAAGGAATGGTATGAGGAACATAAAGAGGATTTCCGTACCCTTGTTCTGCAGCCGCTGCAGCAGCTGGTCGTCGATCTGACCCCCGCAGCCCTGGAAATTGACGATCGTTTCGTTGTTGAACCCCGTACCGACCGCACCATCAGCCGCATCCGCCGGGATACCCGTTTTTCCAAAGACAAGTCCCTCTATCGGGATTATATGTGGATCCATTTTGATCGCGGAAAGTCCGGCATTCCGGATCAGCCCTGTGTCTGGTTCGATATGAGCGGAAGAGGTTTCGGCTATGGCTGCGGCATCTATGCCCCTTCACCCAGTTATATGGACACCTTGCGGGAAATGATTCTTGCAGGCGATCCTCTTTTCCTCGAAGCAAAGAAATCGCTGGAAGAACAGGACGTATTCTATCTGGATGGAAACCGCTATAAACGGCCCCGTTATCCGGATCAGCCGGAAGACCTGCAGCGCTGGCTCGACCTGAAAGATGTCGGATTCTCCTATGAAAGCAAGGATTTTGATCTGCTCTTCTCGGACAGACTGGCTGACAGCATCGTAAAAGATCTTCCCCTGCTAAAACCGCTTTACCGTTTCCTCTTCCATGTGGCAGAATCGAGAGTGGCTGAGTCGATCATCCGTCCCACCGGCGGAACTATTCCGAAGGAATGGGAATGGTAATAATCCCAAAGATCGATCCGCAACCGGAATATCAAAAACAAAAAGCACGGTCATCGGCATCCTGCCGTTTCCGTGCTGTTGCTCTGTTATAAGCCCTGGGATTTTCGGGCTTGCGGGTCACAGGGCTCAGGCCGCCCCAATCCTTACGCCGTCTGGCGTCCTGTTCTCTCTTTGCTTTTTTGGAAAGTTTTTCATAAGGGATGAATTTTTCCATGGATATGCTCCTTTCGGTTTTAAGTGGAATGTTATAATAACATAACTTCAAAAGAACTGTCAATTCGCACAGGATACAAAAAGCTCCCGCTTTACGGCGAGAGCTTTTTCAGATCAATAAAACGCTGCTACTTCCTGTTCGGGTTCCTTTGCAGATTCAACAGCGGTCGCTGTCAGCAGCAGGCCCTTCTGTCCGCCGTAAGCGGGATGCTTGGCGGCGCGGGCGGTGACGGTCACGATGACCCATTCACCATGCTTCAGAAGGCGATAATCCTTGTACTGGCAGATGAAACCCATGAACTGAATATCATCGGCACAGCAGGTCATTACGTGACGGCCGGGAACAAACTGGCCCTTTGCAAGAGTACGGCTCATGCCGACTCTTGCCTTGAAGCGGAGGGTCTTGCCATTGTATTTGTCCGGCTCATCGGCGGCATCACGGTACCAGAGAGCATAGTCCTTGTCCTCGATCTCAACGACGGGCGCATCAATATCAAAGGGCAGGGGATCCTCGATGGTATCAAACTCCACATCTCCGCCGTTATCATAGATAATATCGGTGCGGCGGCTGGTGCCTCGGACGATCTGATGCAGAGCCATCCGGTCGATGGAAGGATCACAGCGGTTAAAGACCACCATATCACAGCTGTTCAGCTTGTCCACCACAAGGCTGCGCATATTGGCATTGTAGGTAAGGAAGGTGGTGGCATCGATCATCAGAGCTTCCTGATAAACGATCCAGCCGTCGGGCATGTTTTCAAACAGTGTCTGCAGCATCCACATGCCGTTGTACTCCAGCATGATCCGATCGGCCTTGGTCTCTTTGACCCACTGCTTCAAAGTTTTCTCGGTGAAATCTTCTTCGTCCTCGACCACACGGACATAGCAGTTTTTGCCGCCATCCACAAAATCAGCAGGCTCCAGCTCGATCTCGCCTTCCTCACAGAGGATGATCAGGGTATTGCCGTCGATGCGGAACTTGGGATCCTGCATGGTCTCCTGGATCAGCGAAGTTTTGCCTGCTTCCAGAAAACCGGTAAACAGATATACAGGGATTTCTTTTGCCATGGGAATTCCTCCTTAGGCTCCATCATGCCAGATGGAACAGCTCGCCCAGAGCGGCTTCGTTGATCTTGGCACCGATGACGCAAAGACGGCCGATAATGCCGGCACCGCCTACGCGGATATCGCTTTCGCCAGGAACGTAGTCAAAGTGGATCCAGCTGCCGTCTGCGCAGGGCAGAATACCTTTTGCGCGCAGGACCATGCCGTAACGGTTGTCATCAAGCAGCTCGTCCAGAGCATGCTCGATCTCTTCGCGGGTGTATTTGCGGGCAGTCTCTTTACCCCAGCTGGTGAAGACTTCATCAGCGTGGTGATGGTGATGATGGTGGTCATGACAGCCGCAGTCGCACTCCTCGTCGTGGTCATGATGGTGATGATGTTCATGATCGTGGCAGCCG
>JAFQND010000091.1 GCA_017396055.1 Oscillospiraceae bacterium | reverse complement strand
GTCAAAGGAACAGCTGGCCTCCGGGTACATCAGTACGCTGCATTTTTTCTTTTTCAGGATGTACTCCATATCCCTGATCAGCGTCACATCCGTAACGAACTTCCGGGTGGGAATACAGCCGATCAGCCGCATCAGCCAGCCCTTTCCTACAAAGCCGTCGGTGGTGCAGACGATATTGAAGGGTCTGGGGAAAAGGATCGACGAAGCGATCTTCATGTCGATAAAACCGGAGTGATTCATCAGAAAGAGGCAGGGCTCATTTTTTCCCAGTTTTTCCATACCGATCTTTTTGACGCTGAAACGGGTCATCAGCATAGCCGGCAGACTGAGCACCTTCAACAGTACCCGGAAAAACATATGGGGTTTTAACGGTTTGCGGTGTTTCGGGCGGGGCAGCGCCATGACTTCGGCATAGCTTTTCTGAACGGTGCGGATCTTCATAAAAACCTCCCGGATAAAGAAAAACGGCGAAGCTGACCCGTATCAGCCGCGCCGTCTCTGTTGATCTTTGTTTTTAATATTATAACATATTTCGCGCACAAGTGCAAGCAAAAGAAAAACAAGAGTCCTCCTTCGGCGGGGACCCCTGTTTTTTATAGCTTATTCTTTTCTGGCTTCCGCTTCTGCGATGGCTTTTCGCTTATACTCATTGAGTACCTTCGGATACAGCTGACAGGTCATGCCGCCGTCAACGATCAGTTCGGTACCGGTAACATTCTTGGAAAGATCAGTGCCGAAGAACCAGATGGCAGACGCGATATCTTCAAAGTCAGATATATCGCCGATGGGAGTCAGCTGACCGTTGACGATCTGTTTGGAGCCCATCTGTACCCAGCGCTCGGTCTTGATGGTACCGGGCAGGACCACGTTGCAGCGGATACCGAAAGGACCAAGGTCCACTGCAAGAGCCTTTGCGAGGGCATTGATGCCGCCTTTGGAAGAAGAATATGCTGCACGGTTGGGAATGGCGCGGTAAGAGGTATTGGAGCCGATGAAAACAACAGAGCCCTTCCCTTTTTCCCGCATCCGCAGAGCAGCCTGCCGGACGATCGTAAAGTTCCAGACCAGATTCGTCTCATAGACTTCTCTGAACTCCTCAACGGGAACGGTCCAGAAATCCTGACCGGCAGCCGGATCTTCAGGACGGAAGCCCATATTGGCGGCATTGAGAACAAGAGTTTCGACAAACCGGCCGGTGGAATCGATATCGTTAAAGATATCGATGATCTGCTGTTCGTCACGGATATGACATTCATATCCTTTCGAGAAAATGCCGTAAGTCTCAGAAAGTTCTTTTGCTGCGCGCTCTGCTTCTTCTGCCCAGAGACTGGTGAGGAAAACGTCCCAGCCCTGTTTTGCAAAATACTCTGCGATACCATAACCGGTACCGGACTGAGCACCGGTAATAAACACTGCTTTGTTCATAAGATATCCTCCTGTCTGCTCTGAGGCCACTGCGCAGATGCCTTGCCCGAGATGAATCTCATTCCCGCCTGCATCGTCTGCAGGATATACTCTTTCACCGCCTCAAGACAACTATTCTGCCAATCACCCTTCTGAGCCTGTCGTGCCAGCGGAATAATCACATCCCAATCCATATGAGAATCTTTGTCATAGCCGTATGGAGTTTCGCTGAAGAAGTAATTTTTCCACGCCTCGTTGTCAGCTCGGCCGAACTTATCGGGATCACAGTAGAGCACCTTGCAGCACTCGTCTATCAGGAATGCTTTGGCAGAAAGAGGAATGAGCAGCCGATATTCTTCCTCAGGCACATGAGTGAAGATGGCCGAAAGTTCTTCTGTCACAATACGTTCCTCGCCGCGCACGATACGAATGCCCACAGCTTCGAAATCAAGTTTTTCTTCCGTAAAGTTCAGTTTCAGCAGCACACCAACATCGGTATTGAGATGAGCACGCTGATAATCGGTATCGAAAACAAAATTACCCAACGAGTAGAAAATTACTTTTCCGTTTTCGAAAAGTTCATAGTTTTCCACTACATGAGGATGATGGCCGATCACAGCATCCGCGCCCAGCGCCAGATAACGCATATAGCGATCTCTCGTATAGGGATTGGGCAGGCAGGCAAACTCCTCCCCGCCGTGTACTACGATCACGCACCACCGGCACTTCTGTTTTATTTCAGCGATACGCGCCGCAATAGTTTCGAAATCATCCCAACGAAAACATCCCGGTCTGTCCGCCTCTGCAGGGACACAGTCGGGCGTATAGGACACGCAGAACAAACCGATCCCGCCTGCTCCGTCCAGATATACAGGCTCTGAAGCTTCACGGATATCAAGTCCTGCCCCCATAGTGCGGCAGCCCCACTGCTTTGCCGTTCCGAAAGTTCCTATCAGACCTTCCCGTCCTCCGTCCAACGTATGATTGTTGCCGAGCGACCAGATATCTGCACGGATCTTATGCAAAGCGCAAGCCGCCTGCGGATTCATGCTGTGAAAACAGAAACCCCTGCTCCCATCATCCTCCAGATTGGCAAGGGCACCCTCTACATTAGCCACCACATGATCGGCACTGTGGAAGAAATCCAGTACCGAATGGGAAAAGAGCTGTTCATCCTCCCATTTGAGGTCCATATACCGGTCAAATCCGATATCTCCCGTGAAAACAACCGATACCTTACTCTTATCCATAAACGCACCCTCTCTTGCTGCGTCCGGTTCGCATACGATGATGTAAGTTCCGGCGCTTATTTCTCCACGCGGTCATAGACGCGTACGAAATCGACGATAAACGCATCATCCACAAATTCCCCGTCAATCTCATAAGGGGCTTTTTTCGCTTCTCCGCCGCCCAAAAGCTTGACCTTTTCGCTCTTTGCCGACCGGTAGCCCTCTACCTCAGTAGTCAGCAGGATAAACTGCGGGACCTGAGAGACATGCTCGCTGCAGCGGGAGATCTCCTTACCGTCGCAATAGAACACATAGCCGTCGGGACGCCAGTCCATTCCGAAATAATGCCAGCCATCTTCGGTCTCTTCAAGGTCATAGCGGACTCTGCCCTCTTCTGCAAACTGTTTGCCATAGCCGCCCATGATATTTCCCGTGGTGGCCTTTCCGACATGGAAGCATTCCATGATATCCGATTCAACGCCGCACCATTCCGGTTCAAAACGCGCACCGATGGTGGGAGACTGGGTCCAGAAGGCAGACCACATCAGGCTGGGCTCTTTCTGGAACTTGCAGCGGCATTCATAATAGCCGAAGCGATGGACAAATTTGGGCTCCTCCAGCGGCTCCAGCGGCCAGATACCGTCCTGCCCCCAGGGATTGCTTCCTCTGGACGATGTCAGATGGTCAAAGGAATTGGCGCCTGTCTGCAGCTGCGGAGAAACATAGCGGCCGTCGATCTCGGTGCGATGCAGCTCAACGTGGCTGTTTCCGTCGAGAACGATACCCTGATCGGTATAGGCGTCAAAGCGCTCGCCCCAGAAATTGAGGCGGAAGCCCCATTTGGTCCGGTCCAGTTCGGTGCCGTCAAATTCATCTGCCCAGACAAGAGTCCACTCGCTGTCTTCGGGCAGGAAGCTGGGTTCGTGGTTTGCGACTTCATACTTTTTCATAGCTCTTTCTCCTTTTGTCTCAGATCGATTCTTGCGGTTTGTGTATACGGATACTTCTTCACCACAGAAAATTGTTTTCTCAGGCATCCTTGCTCTCAATATAGGAAACGACGCTTCTGCCGAAGGCTCTTCCCATATTCAGAAGGGCTTCCTGAGAGACTTTTGCTTCCGGACGGCCGGAATAGGTCGTTTCCGTCGCAAGACAGAGCTCAACCGAAGGGACCGTGCAGAAATAACCTCTGCAGGAGGGACCGCCCGGATATCCGTTCCACTTGGAGTTGATGTCGATATCCCGCTCGCCGGTATAGTTCAGTTCCAGACCGGCGCTCTCCTTTTTCAGAATATCACTGAATCTGAAGACAGGCTCTGCCATTCTGCCGCGCCCGTGAAGCAGATAAACGTGATCATGCTCTTCTCCGGTATGCCACGGCGCATGAAGGTCGAAAACATAGCGCACATCGTGAGTGAGGCTGAATTCCTTGATCTTGCGGATGACTTCGTATATGGGCTCATCGATATAGTCCCGGTTATGGTCATGGGGAAGACGGCTCTTGCCCTGATCGCCGTCCAGAACGCCGTCATAGTCCACATATGGGATCGCGAGTACCGAATAACCCTCGGGAAGGTGATCGATCAGCACTTCCGTAGAACCTTCCAGCATATAGCTTCCGGGAGATTCACAGGCGTGATGTCTTGACGTCATCAGGATCCATTTGTCACCGCTGCCGAAGCGGAGCGCAGGAAGATCTCTCCCTCTGAAAGATTTACAGAAAGTTTCGGTCTGCAGGCCGTGTCCGGCACAGAATCTCTCGAATCTGTCGGGGAGATAGACCATGTCATGGGCGAAATATACTTTATCTTCGTCTTCGGCAAAAGTGTAGGTGAAGCGGTCTTCACTTCCGGAATCGCTCCAGTGCCAGTTTTTCAGGTCATGGCTGACCGCTGCGCCGAATTTTCCGACCCGACGGGTCGACGGGAAGAGGAAGGTCAGCGTGCGTCCCGCACAGCCTTCGGCACAGAATGCCCAGTAAAACCAGTCTCCTTCGGTGTCGCGGATCTGCCGCTCTATATATACAACATCGCCTTCAACACGTTCAAAGGTGATATTGCCGCCGGTGAAATTCTGATGAATAAACATATCGCTGTCCCCTTTCGTCCGATGAGAATTAAAAATAGAACTCGGTCTTTGCGGGGCGG